>JAPKZR010000122.1 GCA_026393695.1 Actinomycetota bacterium | reverse complement strand
GCTACGAACGCCAGACACTGCAGCACGGCTCCACCAGCCACCAAACGGGCTGAAGTTTCGTTCACCGGGTTAGGGAATCGAAAGAGTGTGCGCATGAGGGCGACGATATCCCGATAAACCCGATCAAACAACTCGGGAATTGCCCCGGTGCCCCTCGCTGGGCCCTGGCGGCACTACCGTCTGGACTCAATGAGTCTTCGTCTCAGCGTTCAGCGTCGGGCGTGGCAGCAGTCTGTCGACGCTCAGGCAGCGCTCAGGCCAGGCCTGGTTCCCGTGGTGAAGGGCAATGGCTACGGCTTCGGACGCACCACGCTGATGCCCATTGCGGGCGAACTCAGCAACCAGATCGCCGTGGGCAGCGTGTACGAGGCCGACGATGTTCCCGATACCCATACGGCAATCGTGCTCACTCCGCACGTCGGCCAACTGCCTACCCATCTGCCGGCGTCGGCTGTGCTCACGATGGCCGACATTGACCACGTGTCGGCGGCCAACACCCAAGGCTGGACCGGCAACGTGGTCATCAAGCTGCAATCGAGCATGGGTCGCTACGGAACCACCCCCGAGAATCTGGCGCTGCTCGAGCACGCGATCCGCGATGGTCACTGCACCCCTGTGGCGTACTCGGTGCACTTCCCGCTCGTTGGCACTTCGGCCGATCACGTGCACGAAATCGAACAGTGGCTGCCCCGGCTCAACCCCGGGCTACCGATCAGCGTGAGCCACCTCGACATCGACGCATACGCGCGGCTCATCAATAGTCACCCCGATCGCGAGTTTCAGATTCGTTGCGGCACATCGTTGTGGCATGGCGAACGCTCGCTGCTTTCGCTCACTACTGACGTCATCTCGACGCGCGCGGTCAGCGCTGGTGACATCGTTGGCTACCGCGGCGTCACCATCCCGACCGATGGCCATCTCGTGCTCGTGGGCGCGGGGTCGGCACACGGCGTGCACGCACTCGATGATGGCCGTAGCCCGTTCCACTTCAATCATCGTCGCCTCGTGCTGCTCGAGCCACCACACATGCACACCTCAATGCTGTTCGTTGCGCGCGAACTCGCTTGTCCCGGTCTGGGCGATCGCGTCGATGTGCAGCGGCCGCTCATCAATACCGATGTCGACGAACTGGAATGGGTCGATGACTGACAAACGCATTGCCGCGCTCGACGTGACTCGAGCCGTGGCCCTGGTGGGTGTCGTCATCTTGAACTACCACGGCTTCCTCAACGGCTCCGACGATGGCGTCAACCGTTCGTTTGGCGAGAGATTATTCGACCCGTTTCAGGGTCCGCTCAGCACACGTTTTGCGGCCACGTTCGTGATGGTGGCTGGCATCGGAATCACGCTGCTCACCAACCGCAGTCGGCTCTCTGGCGATCGGGCAGCCATCCGCGAAAACCGCTGGCGTCTCGCCCGACGCGGTTTGCTGCTGTATTCGTTCGGGTTTTTCCTCGAGTGGATCTGGCCCGGAACCATCCTGTTCTATTACGGCGCACTGTTCATGGTGGGCGCATTGCTGTTCACGCTTCGGTTGCGTTGGATCGCGTTGGTCGGCGCCGTCAGCACGCTTATCGGCGCGAGCGTTGCTTGGTTCAGTTACGAGCACACCCGCACCGGTCACGACGTGTCGTGGCTCGACCCCAAGATGACCTCACCGCGCAACCTGTTGCTGCGCACCTTCATCGGTTACACCCATCCACTGTTTCCGTGGCTGGCCTTCTTGTGCGTCGGCATCATCGTTGGCCGGCTTCTTCCGTTCGCTGCACAGCTTCGCTTGCGCCTCGGTGCGCTCGGTGCTGCGCTGCTCGCAAGCACCTACGCGCTCAGTCACTTCGGGCTCAAGCTGGCCGAGTCTGGTTCAACTACTGGAACAGCACCGGCGCGCAGCTTTGCCGACCGTGGTATCGCCACCGACCGCTGGCAGGTGTTGCTTTCTACTCGCCCATTCGATCGCGGTTTGCTCTACACCGTGGGCACCATCGGCTCATCGCTGATCGCGTTCTGTGTGATTTCGGCAATCACCGAGCGCTTCCCCTCCGTATGGCCAACTCGACTGCTACAACACGCCGGGCAGATGACCCTCACCATCTACGCGTGTCACGCGATTGCGTTCAACGTCGTGGTGCACTGGATGCACCTAGTCGGCTCAACCGGGCTCGACACTGCGCTGATACTAAGCCTCACCTTTTGGGTGTTCGCCGTCGCCATCGGTGCATGGTGGCACCGGTTCTTAGGCATGGGGCCGCTCGAACGCATCTACCGAAGCTTCGGAGGCTAAGGCTCAGATCTTGCGGCCAGTGCCTTCCCAGAACGGCGCACGCAGTTCGCGCTTGAGCAACTTGCCCGCGTCGCTGCGTGGCATCTCGGCCACCACATCGATGTTCTTCGGTACCTTGTATGCGGCCATCTTGGCGCGCACCAAGCCCTTGAGATCGCGGTCGAGCGCTGGCGTGTAGCGAGTGTTTGGGGTGAGTTGCACAGCGGCTCTGACCTCTTCGCCGAACTCGTCGTTGGGCACTCCGAACACCGCTGCGTCGAGCACCGCTGGATGCCCAATGAGAATCGCCTCAATCTCGGCTGGATAAATGTTGACTCCGCCAGAGATGATCATGTCGATCTTGCGGTCGCTGAGAAACAGGTAGCCATCTTCGTCGATGAAGCCAATGTCGCCAAGCGTGAAGAACCCAGGCTCGGGATGAGCCTCGGCTGTTTTGCCGGGCTCGTTGAGGTATTCGAAATCAGTACCCAACAAGTTGCGCACATGGATGACGCCTTCACTGCCGCGAGCCGCCTCGCTGCCATCATCGGCAACGATCTTGAGCTCAACAATGGGCATCGCCTTGCCCACCGAACCCGGCTTGTCGATCCACTCGTGCGACGAGATGATCGTGACGACACCTCCTTCGGTGGCGCCGTAGTACTCGGAAATCTTGGGTCCGAACCAGTCGATCATCGCCCGCTTCACCGAAGGCGCACACGGAGCCGCGCCATGCAACACGAGTTGCAACGCGTCGCCATGAAACGCATCTTGCGCGTCGGGGTTCACACGCAGCAAGCGAACGAACTGCGTGGGCACGAGATGCACGTTGGTGACGCCATAGTCGTCGATGAGTTCGAGCGTCTCTTCAGGAATGAACTTTCGTTGCATGAGCACCGAGGTGCCTGCGATCAGCGGAAGAAACGAAAACGCCCACTGCGCCGAATGATATTGCGGCCCGCACAGCAACGTGAGCCCGGGAGAAGGAATACCAACCGAGGCCATCGCCCCTGCGCTGAGCTTCATGATTTCGGGAGGCGCACCAAGCGCGAACGCCGTGTTCTTCACGCCCTTGGGTCGGCCTGTTGTGCCCGAGGTGTAGAACATCACGCCACCGAGCATCTGGTCGTCGGGCTCTGCCGGATTCGCTGCGCCGAGCACCTCTTCGTACGAAGCAAATTCGGGGGTCGGCGTTGGCGACATGATGAGGCGGCACAGCGGCGCGGCATCGGGAGTCAACGCCAACGCCTGAGTGGCGACAGCCTCAAGCTCGCCATCGACGATGAACGCCCGCGAGCCGCTGTCGTCGAGCACGTATGCAATCTCGTCTGGGGCGAAGTGCCAGTTGATCGGAACCGCGAGCCAACCGGCGCTGGCACAAGCCACGTAGACCTCTTCAATTTCGCGTCGGTTGCCAGCGAGCAGCGCAACCCGATCGCCGGGCTGCACGCCGGCGCGCCGCAATACATCGATCAAACGGTTC
>JAPKZR010000020.1 GCA_026393695.1 Actinomycetota bacterium | reverse complement strand
CTGGCGACTGGAACGGCGCAGGCGCCCACACCAACTTCAGCACCAAGGCAATGCGCGAGGACTACAAGGCCATCGAGAAGGCCTGTCATGCACTCAGCAAGCGCGTTGAAGCTCACGTCAAGAACTACGGCCACGACATCGAGAGCCGCCTCACCGGCAAGCACGAGACCGCCCCGTGGAACAAGTTCAGCTTTGGCGTCAGCAACCGTGGCGCATCGGTGCGCATTCCATGGCAGGTCGCCAAGGAAGGCAAGGGCTACGCCGAAGATCGTCGTCCAAACGCCAACGTCGATCCATACACGGTTACCCGGCTCATCCTTGAAACGGTCTGCGGCGCAGCCTGATTCCGTTTCAAACGTAAGCAGTATCGTCAGGGGTCGGGCCGAACGTCCGGCCCCTGACGCTTTTTCGAGAGAGGCTCAGCCATGAACGAAGAGCAGCGCAACTATGTCCTGCACACTGTCGAAGAACGCGGCGTCCGTTTGGTGCGCCTGTGGTTCACCGATGTGTTGGGCAACCTGAAGAGTTTCGCGATCAGCCCGGTCGAACTCGAGAACGCTCTCGAGGACGGCATGACCTTCGACGGTTCGTCTATCGACGGCTTCAGTCGCGTACAAGAAAGCGACGTGCTTGCGATTCCTGATGCCAACACCTTCGAGGTGTTGCCGTGGGGAGACTCCAAGACGCCTGAGGCGCGAGTGTTCTGCGACATCCACAATCTCGATGGCACCCCGTTCGAGGGCGACCCGCGCCAGGTGCTCAAACGCAACCTCGCCGCTGCCCGGGCGTTAGGCCTCACCTTCTTCGTGGCCCCCGACATGGAGTACTTCTACTTCGCTCCCCCGCAGCGCGGCCAGGCACCCGAGCCGCTCGACGAGGCCGGCTTCTTCGATCTCACCACCAGCGACATTTCGGGCTCGATGCGCAAGCAGACCATTCGCACGCTCGAAGCGATGGGCATTCCTGTCGAGTACAGCTTTCACGAAGACGCGCCAAGCCAGCACGAGATCGACCTGCGCCACAACGACGGGCTCAGCATGGCTGACTCGATCATGACCTTCCGTCTCGTGGTGAAAGAAGTTGCTGCGAGCCAAGGCGTACACGCGTCGTTTATGCCCAAGCCGCTCGAAGGCGTGCAGGGTTCTGGCATGCATGTTCACCTGTCGCTGTTCAGCGGCGAAGAGAACGCGTTCTATTCACCCGACGACGCCTACAACCTGTCGCCGATTGCCAAGCAATTCATGGCTGGCCTGTTGCGGCACGCCGCCGAGATCACTGCGGTCACCAACCAAACGGTCAACAGCTACAAGCGACTCGTGCCTGGCTTCGAAGCCCCGGTGCACATCAGTTGGGCACGCAACAACCGCAGCGGTCTGATCCGGGTGCCCATTCCGAAGAAGGGCAACCCGATGGCCACACGCATCGAGTACCGCTCACCCGATCCGGCATGTAACCCCTATCTCGCATTCAGCGTGATTCTGGCCGCAGGCATGCGCGGCATCCGCGACAGCTACGAGCTTCCGGTCGAAGCCGACGCCAACTTGTTCCAACTCGACGACGCACAGCTCGCCGCGTTGGGCATCGACCAGATTCCGGCCTCACTCGGCGATGCGCTGAAAGTGATGGAGACATCTGAGCTCGTCAAAGAAGCCCTCGGCGACCACATCTTCGAGTGGTTCCTGCGTAACAAACGCAACGAATGGCGCTCGTACAAAGCGCACGTGAGCGCCTTTGAGCACGATCGGTATCTGAGGTCGCTGTGAGCGAGTCGGCCGAACTACTGGCCATCTTCGGTGACCCACCGCCCACCGATCTCGTGCGCACCCTCGACCTCGGCGGTTACAAGTGGAAAGCCGTTACCGGCGCCGATGATGTCACTCGCCACGAACCATCCGGCGGCTGGGCCGGCGCGGTGGTCGCCTGCGATGCTGACCCCGAAACTGCGTGGGCACTGTGCCGCGCGCTCCGCAAGCGCGAGGTACCCGTCACGCCATTGTTGGTGTTGCTCAGCGGAGGCCAGCTCGCCGATCTCAGCATGCGCGACGACCTGTTCGACGACTTCTGCCTCACTCCCTTTCACCCCATTGAGCTCGAAGCTCGCCTGCGGCTCATGCTGCGCAAAAACGGCAACGGCGCGAGCGCCGACACGCGGCCCGACCTCGTTGAGTACAGCGGGCTCGCGCTCAATGTCGAGACCTACCAAGCAGCAATCGAGGGTAAGCCGCTCGACCTCACCTACATGGAATACGAGCTGCTGAAGTTCCTGGCCCAAAACCCTGGCCGAGTGTTCACGCGCGAAGTGCTGCTGAGCCGAGTGTGGGGTTACGAGTATTACGGCGGGGCCCGCACGGTAGACGTGCATATCCGCCGCCTACGTGCCAAGCTCGGCGAGGAACACCAGAACCTGATCCAGACCGTGCGCAGCGTGGGCTACCGCTTCGGCCAAACACGCTGGGGCTAAATCGCAGCCAGGGCCGCGCGTGCGCACGCGGATGAGATGATGACGTCTGGCGCTAGCT
>JAPKZR010000184.1 GCA_026393695.1 Actinomycetota bacterium | reverse complement strand
GTGTATCGCCGTGCACGCAGAGCGAGTCGAAATCGACGTCGATCTCAGAGCCATCGATGGCGATCACTGACTTGTTCGTGACCATGCGTACCGCACGTGCCGCAACGAACTCAACATCGCGCAGCACCGCACCGGGCAGCAACCGCGAGACCAGCGAACCATCGGCGTTGTAGGCGCGATCGACAAATCCTTCGGTGACCGTGGGGAGTCCGGCCTGTGCGGAATGACGAAGTACCGCCGAGTTCGCGAGGCCCATGAGCGGCAATGGTCCGCAGGCAGCAACGCCCGCAACAACTGCCGCGGCCTGAGCCTCGTGCGTCACGATGGTGTTGTACAACGCGCCGTGAGGTTTCACATAGCTGACGCGCGACCCAGCGGCGAGCGCGATCGCTTGTAAGGCGCCGATTTGATACGTGACCACATCGGCCAACTCGGTGGGCGCGATGTCGATGAACCGGCGGCCGAACCCGGCGAGGTCGGGGTACGAGACATGGGCGCCTATGGCCACCCCCAAGCGCGCAGCGATCTCGCAGGTGCGTCGCATGATCGACGGATCGCCAGCATGGAATCCGCAAGCGATATTGGCGCTGGTGATGATGCCGAGCAGTGCTTCGTCGTCGCCCATCGGCCACTGACCAAGTCCCTCGCCGATATCGCTATTCAGATCGATCGTGATCATTCAGCGCTTGGCGGCGACGTCGCGAGATACGCCTCAACGACATCGTCGTCGAGGCGTCGAAAGCACCGCCGTGTAGCTGCTCGGTCGAGCAACGCAACTTCGAGATCGTCGGCCACCAATTGGCGGTCGGGTCCGGCGAGCGCGGCCACCGCAGCCCTGAGGCATGCATCGAGTTCGAGTCCTTCTGTCCACGACTCATTGAGGCGAGCAGTGATGGCGTCGGCGTCACCGCCCAACACGCTGAAGCGTCGTTCGTCGACCACCGTGCCGTCGTAAAGAATGTGAAACAGCTGGTCAGAGACATCGTCGTGAGCCACCTCGGCCACCAGAATCTCGACCTCCATCGGCTTCATCTCGTGAGTGAATATCTGGCCGAGCATCTGCGCGTAGCTGTTGGCCAAGCTGCGCGCGTCGACATCGTCGCGGCTGTATTGAAAGCCCTTGAGGTCTGCAGCGCGAACACCAGCGACGCGTAACTGGTCGAACTCGTTGTACTTGCCAACGCCAGCGAAGGCAATACGGTCGTAAATCTCGCTGACCTTGCGCAGTGTGTTTGAGGGATTCTCGGCAACCAACGCAATGCCGCCGGCATAGCGAAGGGCCACCATGGCTCGGCCGCGAGCGATGCCCTTACGCGCATAGTCGGCGCGGTCTTTCATGATCTGCTCTGGCGCTACGTAGTACGGCATGCTCATGTGCGTGACCTCATTTCGCTGGCGATGGTGACGTACCGGCCGGCGAGGTCGTCGTCGCCAATGCGCTGCCAACCCGCTGCCGTGATGGTGGCCACCACCGGGTAAATGCCACGAAGTGCGTCGGGCCCGCCCGTGGCCGAATCGGCGTCGGCGGCTTCCCACAGGGCACGGCACGCCAGGTTGATTGCTTCGTCGCGGGTGATCTGCGGACGGTGCCCAAGCTTGATGACGGTGCCAGCGTGCAGGCTGCCAGAGCCCGTGCTCACGAACTCGTGCTCTTCGTAGCGCCCACCGGTGACGTCGTATGTCCACAAGCGGCCCGTGTTGCGGCGCAGATCGAAGCCGCCGAAGATCGGCACGACGGCAAGTCCCTGCATCGCTGCTGGCAGGTTGCTGCGAACCATCATCGACAGTTGGTTGGCCTTGCCTTCAAGACTGAGCGACGAGCCCTCGACCTTTTCGTAATGCTCGAGCTGTAACTGAAACAGCTTGATCATTTCCATTGCCGGGCCAGCGGCACCGGCGATAGCCACTCCGCTGAACGCATCAGCCTGCACCAGCTTTTCCATACTGCGATGGCTAATCAGATTGCCGCTGGTGGCCCGACGGTCACCCGCCATGACTACGCCATCGGCGAAGCGCAAGGCAATGCACGTTGTGGCGTGCGGGGTAAGTAGGTCAGAGGCATCAGAGGTTGGGGCTACAGCGTGCAGCCCCATGCGTCGTAGCAACTCGGGGAAGCTGGCACCGGGATCATCTCCAGCGGCAAACATCGGCATCGACATGGGCTTACTCGCCGCCCTTTTGTACATAGCTCTTCACGAAGTCTTCGGCATTGGTCTCGAGCACATCGTCGATCTCGTCGAGCAGATCATCGAGTTCGGCTTTGAGCTTTTCGCCCTGCGGCGCGCCAACGGGGAGATCCTCAAGCGTCTCTTCGGTGCGTGATGACGCCTGCTTTTGTTTTTGAGTGTGCTCTGCCATGTTGGGTCCCTCACTTCGCCGTGTGGTCGTCGCTGCCAGTTGTTGTGTTGTGAGCCTACGCGTCTAACCGCGCCAACAACTCGGCTGCGGTCGTGCATTCGTCGAACAGCGCGCCCACGAGTTTGGCGGTGCCGCGCAACGGTTCGAGCATGGGCACGCGGCGCAAAGGTTCGCGGCCGACATCGAACACCATTGAGTCCCAGTTCGCGGCAACGATCTCGCTGGGCCATCGCTGCAGACACTTGCCGCGGAAATAGGCTCGGGTGCTCTCGGGAGGCTCGGTCATTGCTGTGCGCACGTCGTGCTCGCTGATGAGCGTCTCGAGACCTACCCGAGTGGCCAGGCAGCGGTCGGCGCGCATGTCGTGGTATTGCAGATCGATGGCCTTGAGCTTGGCGTCGCTAGGGCTGAGCTGATGCCGATCGGCGAAGCCATCGACCAATCGTTGCTTGGCGACCCAGTCGACCCAGTGAGCCACCGAATTGCGGTCGGATTCAAGTCCAGCCAACACCGTCTCCCATCGGGCGAGTAGGTCGACAGCCACATCGTCACCGACGCAAGCAAGACCGTGACTGCGCTCGTACTTTCGTGCTCGTTCGAGCAACGCCCACTGCAGTTCGATGGCGGTCAGGCGCGTTCCATCTCGCAACGCAACAGTGGTGGTCAGCAACGGGTCTTGGCTGATCTGGCGAATGGCCGACACAGGATTGGCCAACGTGAGTTCGCTGCCGATCATGTCGTCTTCGATCATCGCGAGCACGATCGCTGTGGTGCCTACCTTGAGATAGGTGGCCACCTCGCTCATGTTTGCGTCGCCCACAATCACATGAAGTCGGCGGTACTTCTGTGGGTCGCAATGCGGTTCGTCGCGGGTGTTCACGATGGGCCGTTTCAGCGTTGTCTCGAGACCAACCTCTTCTTCGAAGAAGTCGGCGCGCTGACTAATTTGATAGGGCACGGAACTGGAACTGGTGCCCGCAAGTTCGCTGCCCACTTTGCCGGCGCCGCAGAACACTTGCCGTGACACGAAGTGCGGCGTGATCTGGCTCACGATGCGGGCAAAGGGCGTGGCCCGATCGACGAGATAGTTCTCGTGGCAGCCGTAGCTGTTGCCCTTGCCATCGGAGTTGTTCTTATAGGTGACGATCTCGCTGCCGTCGTTGAGCAAACGTTTGGCGGCGGCCATGCTGGCCCGCACGATTTCCTCGGCGGCTCGGTCGAACCGCACGACCTCGAGGGCCGTGAGGCACTCAGGAGTAGACACCTCGGGGTGAGCATGGTCTACGTAGTAGCGAGCGCCGTTGGTGAGCACGGCGTTCACGAGTTGCATTTCGATCTCAGGAGCGAACGAATCGGGGTAGCTGAAACCACGCGCATCGGCGCCTGGGCGCTCGTGCTCGAAATCCCAATCGATGCTGCGCAGCTTGCCGCTGACGTAGGCGTTGATAAGAGCGCTTGACGCAGCTACCGGATTCGATTCCGCGCCGCGAACCTGAATTCCGTATTCGGTCTCGATACCGCACACCTTGGCGATGGCCATGCAGTGACCATAGTCCGATGCTGGCTACAGATATTGCCCTGTGGCCATCCGCTCGATGGAGCGTCCGCCTGCGAACGGTGTTTCATTGCGGCCCTCGGCGACAAGCGTGCGGATGAACACGATGCGCTCGCCCTTCTTGCCGCTGATCTTGGCCCAGTCGTCGGGGTTCGTGGTGTTGGGCAGATCTTCGTGCTCTTTGTATTCCTGCTTGATCGAGTCGAGCATGTCTTGCGTGCTGACTCCCTTGATGCC
>JAPKZR010000328.1 GCA_026393695.1 Actinomycetota bacterium | reverse complement strand
GGTGTTCAAGGCTGCGATCTGCGCGTAGCTGGCGCGCAACCAGCCCCATGACACTGGAATCGGCGGCCAGAGCGTTTCGTTCTCGTTCGACAGCAGCGCCCGCCATTGGCGTTGGCAACTCGAAAAGACTTTGCCGTCGCGGGGAGCAACGAGGATCGACGTGATCAAACCAACCACGTGAGCCGGAAGATCGGCGGCATCAATTGCGAGCGAACGCGGCAAGTGTTCGCCGGTTTGGTCCTCACGACTTGACCACAAGGAGGTCAGAAGTATCGCGAGCGACAGATAGGCATCGTTCGGCTGAACGACATCGGTGGGGGTCGAGCGAATTGATCCGTGATCGATCAAATAAGCGCGCTTGCCCTCACGATCGAGCACTACGTTCCAAAGCCTGAGATCAGAGTGATACAACCCATGCGCCTCAAGACTCGCCAACTGGTCGAGCACATCGGAGGTGACGACCCGACGCTCCTGAGCGGTGAGCGACCCGAGCAGGTCGCTCACGAGGTCGCCGGGATACGCCGATCGGGTCAACACCACTTCCTCTGGCCCATCGACAAAGTCGATGAGTTTCGGCGCCTCAACTCCCGCGCGTTCGAGCGCTTCGAGCACATGGGCCTCACGGCGGAGGTCTTCACGCAGCGAATCAAAGATGACTGGCGGCAAAGCGTCATTGAGACGTGCAGCAACCTTCGAGATGCCGCCGTCGATTGTGTAGTACCGCATCGCCATCGACTGCACGTCGATCCCCTGGGCGTGCGATTTCGCGCTCCAGCCGAGAAACGGAAGCAGTTCGCCATGAGCGAGCGCGTAACGCTGGCTACAGAAGAACAATGGCCGCTGCACTTCGGACAAGTGCGTAGCGGACAGCACCAACTGACGCGCGTAACCGTACGACGCAATTGTGCTGCGAGGAGCTTTCGGAAGCGCCTCAGCCCAGTAGAGCGGTTCCTCGGCAAGTGCCAATTCAAAGAAGGCGTGCGGCACAAGCGCCGAGAGACGGCCGATAAGCGCGGTCACCGAATCGTGTCCATCGCGATAGATCAAGTGGTGAAACACCGAAAGCGCCACAACCACGTCGTAGGACGCGATGTCCACGAGTGACTCGGCATCGGAAACGTCTCCAAGAACAAACGAGACATCGTGGTCTTGATGCTCAGCTGCTATCGCCTCTGCGACGGCAACATTCAGATCGAGGAACTCAATCCCGGTCACGTGATGCCCTTGGGCCGCAAGGCAAAACGCTGCGTAGCCCTGCGCAGATCCCAGGTCGAGAATTCGCAGCTTGCGACCAACGGCTTTGGACAACAAATCAACCGTGTCGAGCAGCGCACGCATTCGTGGGCTCGTCGAGGTGCGGGAACTGGAGAGCTGCTCGTAGCCGAAGATGGGCTGATACACCTCTGGAAGCGCATCGACGAGTGCACGTAAGCCAAGTGGCATTGTCTGTACTGCCGTCATGTTCATCTGCTCCGTCCAAACTCATCAAGCCATCGAGCCGAGAACGATGTATGAACAGTGTACGAACAGTGTATGGCCGCAGCCTTACCAGGGGAAGAAATGCAACCCCTTAGGGCTGCGGCACGCGACCGATCACTAAGACCGATTGGCCAAACGGTGGCCGCACGTGCGATTCGAACCAGCGAGTTGGTGGCACCACGAAGCGATCGTAGATACCGCTGAGCGCCGAATGCGTTGGACGCTTGCGCAGCAATCGCGCCACCAGCAGCCAGGCGAAGAACCCCGGCACGTTTACGTAGCGGGCCTCAACAACCTCGAAGCCGGCGGCCTTGAAACGATCGCTCAGCTCTCGCTTGCGATAGCGACGCACGTGACCAATCGAGCGATCGAAGTCGCTCATCAACAACTGAAACGCTGGGCTGAAAACCGCAACGCAACCGCCGGGGCGCACCAAGGTGCAGAGCTCTCGCAACGTTGCCTCGTCGTCTTCGATGTGCTCAAGCACGTTTGACAACACGGCCCCGTCAAACGGACCAAGCGCAGCAGCATCGCTGGCGTATCCGTGCACCACCGTGACTCGGCTGTCGCCATGAGTGGTCTGCGCGATTGCGGCGCTGCCACGATCAGACGGCTCAACCGCAATCACATGATCGGCGGTCTGCAACAGAGCCACTGTGAACGTGCCCACACCGGCACCCACCTCGAGCACTCGCCCATGTGAGGCTGGCTCAACGAGCGTGCGCAGCCACTCGTTGTAATTGGGTACATGCTCGTCGAGCTCGTCGAGCGTTTGCTCAAGTGCGAGATCGGCCTCAGCGAAGGATGCTCTGTGTCGTCTTGGGGCCATCGGGTCCTCACACTAGTAGGCCGTCCGTGACTCACTCGGGTCTGCGCTCACCTCTAGACTGGCGCAGCCCTCGGGAGGGCTTTGTCAGCAGGGTGAAGGGCACATGGGTTCACGAATCGCAATCATCGGCACGGGCTACGTCGGTCTCACGACCGGTGCGTGCTTTGCCCACCTCGGACACCACGTGGTGTGTGCCGACATAGACCCAGCCCGAATCGAGCGGCTCAGCAACGGCATCTTGCCGATCTACGAGCCAGGCTTGCAAGAGATCGTCGAGGCGGGCATCGCCAGCGGTCACCTTCGTTTCGTCGTGGGCGCTGCAGAAGCGGCAAAAGATTGCGAGTTCGCTTACCTGTGCGTGCAGACCCCGCAGGGCGACGATGGCGCTGCCGACCTCACCTATCTGCAACAGGCGGCCGCCGAGATTGCATCGGTGCTTCCTGCTCACGCTGTGGTCGTCAACAAATCAACTGTTCCGGTCGGGTCGACCAAAGTGGTCGAACGGGTGCTTGGTCGTCACGATGTCTCGGTGGTCTCGAACCCCGAGTTCTTACGTGAAGGCTCGGCGGTCAGCGACTTCTTGAAGCCTGATCGAGTTGTCATCGGCAGCGACGATCCCAGCGCAGCTACCCGCGTGGCCGATCTGTACTCCACCACCAGCACGCATCTCATCGTCACCGACCCAGCATCGGCAGAGACCATCAAGTACGCGGCAAACGCGTTCTTGGCAACGAAGATTTCGTTCGTCAATGCAGTGGCCGCCGTGTGCGAAGCAGTGGGCGCCGACGTGAACGATGTCGTGCTCGGGCTCGGTTACGACAAGCGCATCGGCCACGAGTTCCTTCGCCCCGGCCCGGGCTGGGGTGGCAGTTGCTTCCCGAAAGACACGCGAGCGATGGTCAAGATCGCCGAAGACGCCGGCTACGACTTCAACCTGCTCAAGGGTGTCGTTGTGGTCAACGACGAACAGCGCGAGCGCATGATTGCCAAAGTCGAGCGCGCTGTTGGCGGCAATCTTGACGGCGCAGTTGTCGCCGCGTGGGGCCTCACGTTCAAGGCCAACACCGACGATCTTCGCGAGTCGCCAGCGATTGCGATCATCACCGAACTCATCGCCAGGGGTGCCATTGTCAAGGCCTATGACCCACAGGTGAAATCGCACCCCGCCATCACCGTCGGCACCGACGCCTACGAAGTGTGCGACGGCGCCGATGCGCTTGTTGTGCTCACCGAGTGGGACGAATTCCGTTGGCTCGATCTAGCCGAAGCCAAGCGACGCCTACGCGGTTCCAGCATTGTCGACACGCGCAACCTGCTCGACCGTTCAGCCGCCATTCGCCTCGGCTTCAGCTATCAAGGTGTTGGCCGATGAACTACCGCGTGCTCATTGCTGGCGGCGCAGGGTTCATCGGATCGCACTTGGCCGACGCGCTGCTTGCCCGCGGCGACGAAGTGATCGCTGTCGACAACTTCATCAGCGGCCGTCCCGAGAACATCGCGCATCTCGCCGACCATCCCAACTTCTTGTTCCTCGAACAAGACGTGACCGAGCAGTTGTTCATCGACGGATACATCGACGCAGTGATGGATCTCGCCAGCCCCGCGTCGCCGAACGACTTCGCCACCATCCCACTCGAAATCCTCGATGTCGGAAGCACCGGCACGCGCAACTTGCTCGACCTTGCTGTCATCAAAGACGCTCGCTTCTTTTTGGCCAGCACCAGCGAGGTCTACGGCGATCCGCTCGTGCACCCGCAGCCCGAGTCGTATTGGGGCAACGTGAGCAGCATCGGTCCGCGCAGTTGCTACGACGAGGCCAAGCGCTTCTCCGAAGCAATCACGATGGCATACCACCGCGTGCACGACCTCGAAGTTCGCATCGTGCGCATCTTCAATACCTACGGGCCGCGCATGCGTCCCGACGATGGCCGCGTGGTCGGCAACTTCATCTGCCAAGCGTTGCAAGGCGAGCCCATCACCCTGTTCGGCGACGGCAGCCAGACTCGCAGCTTTTGCTACGTAGCCGACGAAGTTCGCGGCCTCATCGCTGTGCTCGATGGTCCGCTCACCGGCCCCATCAACGTAGGTAACCCCGGCGAGTTCACCATGCGCCAGCTCGCCGAACTCGTGGTCGAACTCACCGGCACCTCAAGCGAGATCATCACGATGCCGTTGCCCGCCGAGCGCGAAGGCGACCCGATGCAGCGCTGCCCAGACATCTCGTTGATCTCGACAGAACTCGGATGGACCCCTACGGTGTCGCTACGCGATGGCCTCATCCCCATGATCGACGCAATCCGCGACGAACTGTCGCTGTAACCACCCCACGCACGTGTACCCAAGGAGACCAACATGACAGTGCTCGTCTCTGGCGGGGCCGGATACATCGGCTCACACACGGTGCGCCAACTGCGCAGCCTCGGCCGCAACGTGGTGGTGCTCGATTCGCTCGACACCGGCCATGCCCAAGCCGTCCTCGATGCGCCGCTCATCATTGGCAACATCGCCGATGCCGAACTCGTGAACCAAGTGTGCGGCGACCACAAGGTCACCTCGGTGGTGCACTTCGCTGCGCACAAAGCCGTGGGCGAATCAATGCAGAACCCAGCAAAGTACTGGCGCAACAATGTCGATGGTTCGGCTCGCTTCGTTGACGCACTGTTGAACGCCGGCGTGAAGCAGTTCGTGTTCTCATCGTCGTGCTCGGTGTACGGCACGCCCGCCGTGGTGCCCGTCAACGAAGCCGCCCCCATCGATCCCGAAAGCGTCTACGCCGAAACGAAGGCGATGACCGAGCGGGTGCTGCGGTGGTACGGCGTTACCTCGGGCTTGCGCTCGGTGAGCCTGCGTTACTTCAACGCTGCTGGCGCCAGCCTCGACAACGCAATCGGCGAAGACTGGACCCACAGCGCCAACCTGATTCCTGTGGTGATGAAAGCCGCGATGGGCATGGCGCCGCCCCTGCAGATCTTCGGCACCGACTACCCCACTCCCGACGGCACCGCGATTCGCGATTACATCCACGTCGAAGATCTCGCCAACGCCCATGTGCTGTCGCTTGCCTACCTCGCCGATGGCGGCGACACCATTGCGCTCAACGTGGGCACCGGCGTGGGCAGCAGCGTGTTCGATGTTGTGCACGCCACCGAACGCGTCGGCGGCGTCACCGTTCCCACCACGCTTGCGCCTCGGCGGGCCGGCGACCCGGTGAGCACCTTCAGCGATCCAACGCTGGTGCGCAGCACACTCGGCTGGACCCCCGAACACAGCCTCGACACCATCATCGAAACCGCATGGCGTTGGCATTCAACACACCCGAACGGTTACGCAACGTGACATCGCCCACCGTCACGGCAGTAGTTGTCGTGCACGGTTCAACCGCGAGCACGGTTCATTCGTGTGTGCAGTCGCTGCTCGACTCCGAGGGCGTCGACATCCGCGTGGTCCTTGTCGACAACGCCTCTCCAGATCGCGGCGCAGCCTGCGCCGAGTGGCGCACACATTCACGTGTGCAGCTGATCACCTCACCACGCAACGACGGCTTCGCCAGTGGTGTGAACATCGGCCTCACTGCGCGGCGCGATGGCGACGCAATCGTGTTGCTCAACGACGACGCCACAGTTGCCCCCGACGCGCTCGCTGTGTGTGTCCTTGCGCTCACGGCCGACCCAACCATCGTGGCAGTAGCACCACGCGTGATGCTTGCCAATCAGCCCGACCTCATCGACAGCATCGGCGTCGTTATCCGCCCCAACGGCGAAGCGTTCAACGCATTCATCGGTCAGCGCTGGAACAACCAGGTGGCCAACGGTGCCGATGTACTGGGACCATGTTTCAGCGCAGCGATGTTTCGCAGCGACGCCTTCGAGAGCGCAAGTATCGGCCCACTCGACGAGCGCTACCGCCTGTACTACGAAGACATCGACTGGGTGCTGCGTGCCCAGCGCGCCGGCCAACGCATTGTGGCGGCCACCGACGCCGTGGTGTTTCACCAACACGCAGCCTCCACTCGCTTGCTCGGCGAACCTGCCCGCTACGAACTCGTGCAGCGCAATCTGCTGCTGTGCGCTGCCAAAAACCTCACCCTGCAATCAGCGCTACGCGTGTGGGGCTCACGACTCATCGTGCACGCCAAGGGCTGCATCACCGGCCCCTATCGAATACAGCGCATCCGCTCAATCGGTCGAGCGTTGGTCGCGTTGCCAGCGGCCCTGTTGGCTCGGCGCCAACTCCCCCGCCGACGCGCCGTTGCCGAAACAACACTGTTCGCATACGCCACCGGACTGTCACCAAACTTCGACACCACCACCTACCGCGCTTCATAAAGCGCGAGCGCACGCCAACCGTGCGCTGACGCTTTACAGAGACCGAGTCACAGGCTCGGCAACGCGGCTACTTGCGTGGATCGGGCAAGTCGGCTGGGTAGGTGATGTCGATCTCGACAATCGACTTCGGAAAGTCCTTCGAGTTGTTCGTAATGAATCGGTCGGCTCCGGCGATTACAGCCGACGCAAGATGCGTCGCATCTGCTGCTCGCAGACCGTACGACGCTGCAAGTGCCGAGGCGAGTTCGGCGGTGGCTTGATCTACCGGACGCAGATCGAGTCGCGCAAGCAGCGCTCCAAGTTCTTCCAACTCATTGCTGGCGTTGTCGCGCATTGGCTTCGCCAACAACTCGGGCAACAACAACACCGACCCCACGCCTGCCACGGCATCAGAGTCAGCGGGAGATGCTTCGGCGAACAGTGCTCGCACCCGACGGCCGAGCGCGTGTCCTCTCACCGCTGCGTAGATCAGCACATCAGCATCGAAGGCATCCATGCGGCTGGACTCAGCCCCGCGAACGGGAGGACTGCACGTGGTTCACAAGACTCTCGGCACGTTTACGGCTGACGCCGGGCGTGGCGTTCAAGCTGCTGCGTCGTCCCTGCTGAAGGATCTCGTGCACCTGCGCGGCGCGGTTCAGCGCCTGATCGGCGCGGCGCAGTCGCAATGTGTCGGGACGCACCATCACGGCGACCGGCACCCCATGCCGAGTGAGCGTGACCTCATCGCCACCAAGAACACGATCGAGCAGTTCAGGCAAGATCGCTCTCGCCTCGCTCATGGTTACGGTCGTCGACATGTCCAAAATGTACAGCAATGTACGTTGATGTACAACTGCGCTTCATAAAGCGCGAGCGCACGCCAACCGTGCGCTGACGCTTTACAGGGCGTCGGTGAGGCGCTGGCGGTCGAGCCAGCCGAGCAGAATCGCCACTGCACGTGGATCGTGGCGCAGACGGTGACCAGCCCCGGCAACCAGACGCAACTCGGCGCTGCCATGCGCTTCGGCAAGTACTCGGGCATCGGCCACGGGCACGCTTTCGTCGTCGTCACCGTGCATCACCAGCAGTGGGCGCGGCGCCAAACGACGAGCCGCCTCGGCGGGACGGAAGCGGCGCAACTCGCGGCTCCACTCTTCGTAATC
>JAPKZR010000268.1 GCA_026393695.1 Actinomycetota bacterium | reverse complement strand
AGTTCGGCGCCGAGATCGATGGCTTCGAAGGTCTTCTTCACGGCGAAGCGACGAACCTTCGGATCATTGGCGGTGAACGCGCCGTCTTTGAACACGGGTTGGCTGAACAAGTTCGTGGTGGCCATCGGCACCCGCAGGCCGGTCTCGTCGAGCGCCGCGCGGAAGCCCTTGACCACCGAATCGCGCTCGGCGGAAGTCGCACCGAATGGCACAAGATCATCGTCGTGAAAGTTCACTCCGTAGGCACCGAGCTCGGCCAACTTATGCACGCTTCGAACCGGATCAAGCACGGGGCGCGTCTCGAAACCAAACGGGTCGCGACCGCGGTTACCAACCGTCCACAGGCCAAACGTGAAGTGGTGTTCTGGCTGCGGAGCGAATGATGCTTCGGGAGTCCACATCTCTCCACCGTAGTTGGGATGACTGTGATCACCTAACCCCGACGAGGGCCGGCTTGGGTGAACTCGGTGCCTTCAGGGTCGATGGCCCACGCTGGCGTTTCGCCCCATCCGTCTTCGAACACCAACTCCCCGATTGGACGCCTGCGAATAGGACCGTGAGCGCCCTGGGGCTTGCCCAACGTGATGCACGCCGAGAGAGCAACGTCGTCGGGAATCGCGAGCAACGCGCGCAACTCGGACTCGACCATGTGATGCCACATCGTGAGCGCCCCGCCGTAGCCCAACGCCCGCGCCGCGAGCAACAGGTTCTGGCACGCCGGATACACCGACGCGCCTTCGTAAGGACTCGCATCGCGATGACGCTGGAGGCACACGAGCACCACAACAGGGGTCTGTTCAAAGTGGTCAACGTAGTGCTGCATCGTTGCGGCCATGCGCGATTTCGGGGTGCCTTCGGCTGCGCCGGATCCGGTGGTGTAACCATCGTGGCGTTGCTTGTCAGCCCATCCCGAACGAAACGCCTGACCCAACAACGCCTTGGCCGCGACGGCTCGCTCGCCGCCGCGAAGCACAATGAACCGAAACGGTTGACGATTACTACCGCTGGGAGCGCGAGACGCGTGCCACACAATCGTGGACAGATCAGCATCGGGGATGGGTTCGTCGAGATACCTACGAATAGCGCGTGTGCTGCGGAGGCCCTCAAGCAAAGAAATCACCTCTGCATCATCGCTGATCAGCGACATCATCTACTATACGCGCATGGAAAATCCTGCAGATCAAGCGCCGGTTGTCGAGCCTCAGATAGCGAGCGTCCCAACCGAGGCCTCGCTCAAGCCTCGCTGGCGTCGTATCGCCGAAGTGTCACTCGCCGTCGCCGTATTCGCCGTGGCCGTGCCCGTGGTTGTGAACGGCTTGGCAGGCGCCATCAACAAAGTCGGCGCGTCGGAGTCAATCACCGCCGGCACCACCGCCGCTTCCGCCCCACCAGACAGTGCCCCTCCGGCCAACATTGCTCAGCAGATTGTCGGCTCGGTCATCACTGAGCCGCCATCAAACGATCCAGCCACTGCCACGCCCACCACTGTGGCCGCTGCTGCAGCCGGTAATCACTCGCACGGCGCGGCAACACCCGAGCAGCCGCTCACACACACCGAGCGCACTGAGCTGGCCGAACAGCTCGTGACCGCTCGAACCGCCGCGCTGACATACCCCACGGTTGCCGATGCTCTGGCCGCTGGCTACACGATGGTCACCACATACCTGCCACTCATCGGCGCGCACTACATCAAGGGCGCCATCATGGACGGCACGTTCGACATCACCCAACCCGAGATGTTGCTCTACGACGGCACTTCGCCAAAGAGCAACATTGTTGGCCTGTCGTACTACATGTTCAGTGACACCGAGCCCACACCATTCGCCGGACCGAACGATCACTGGCATCAGCACATTGGTTTGTGCATCAAAGATGGTGTCGTGGTCGGTGGCGAGCAGTTGTCGGCCGAAAAGTGTGCCGCTCGCGGCGGCGCCAAGGCTGGTCTCAACAATGGCTGGATGATCCACGCCTGGGTTGTGCCGGGTTGGGATAGCCCGCAGGGCGTGTTCAGCCCAGAGCACGCAGGCCTGGTTTTCAACCTTGACCCCCACTGACCCCACTCACCATCCGCCCCACACTCGCCCCACTCACCATCCGCTCACAGCCTTGCATGGGCGCGATTTGGGACAACTGCTGTCCCAAATCGCGCCCATGCGGGCCGTTTCGGACTCGGATGCGCAGCGGCGGTTAGCGGCCGGTGAAGTTGGGGGTGCGCTTCTCCATGAATGCAGTGACGCCCTCTTGGAAATCGTCGGTACGGAACAGCGGCAACAACTGCAAGAACACGTGATGGACGTTTTGCTCGAACGTCTCGGTTTCGGCGGCGCGCATCATCCGCTTAATCGCGCGCACTGCGAGCGGAGCGTTGCTGGCAATTTCGGCAGCCATCTCGCGCGCCGAGGCCTGTAAGTCGGCGTCAGCGACCACTCGGTTCACGAGTCCGAGTTCGAGCGACTCGTCGGCCAACAAGGTGCGCGCGGTGAACGCAATCTCGGCGGCCTTGGCGTAGCCCACCATGCGCGGCAACAACCAGGTGCCACCGCTTTCGGGGACGATGCCTCGCTTGGCGAAACCGGGTGCCAACTTTGCCGACGTGGCAGCGATACGAACATCGCAACCAAGAGCAATGTCGAGTCCGTAGCCCGCAGCGCCGCCGTTGAGGGCGCAGATTGTGGGCGTGTCGATGTTGTGCAGCACGATCGGCGGAGCATTGCGGATGTCGAACTCGCCGGGGCTTGCATCGAGCGTGCCCATGCCGCCGAGCGATCCCTTCGGTGCGCTCATCTGAGCGGTCAGATCGAGACCTGCGCAGAACGCCCGGCCCGCGCCGGTGAGCACGATACAACGCACCTCGCGGTCGCGATCGGCCTTGAGCAAGCGCTCGGAGAGTTGCTCAAGCATCGCCGAGCTGATGGTGTTCAGTCGCTCTGGCGCATTGAGCGTGATGGTGGCGATGTGGTCGGCTACGTCGTACAGAACTTCAGTCATGTCCGCAACGGTAGTCGGGCGCGTCGGTCTCACTATGACCCGCACCCAGTCGCCCGCAAAGCGTCAGCGCACGGCAACCGTGCGCTGGTGCTTGCTGGAGCGGACGGAGGCAACGGGTAACGCTGCAGTCGTTGTAGCGTCGGCGCATATGAATACGCCCGCCGCTGTACCCCAGCCCACGTTGTCGACTGACACCACGAACAGTTGCGAGATCTTGCTAGTGCGCCACGGCCGCTCGGCCGACATCATCCCCGGATCACCCGAATCGGCTGACCCGGCGTTGCACGTAGAGGGCGAAAAGCAAGCGGCCTTGCTGGCCAACCGTCTGGCCACCAAAAAGCTTGACGCCGTGTATTCATCGCATCTCGCCCGTGCACGCCAGACAGCAGCACCACTCGCCGCAGCACGCGGCCTGGTCACCGGAATCTTCACCGATCTCGAAGAAGTCCGTCTCGGCGACTGGAGCCACGGCGAGTTCCGACGCCGCGCTGCCAGCGCAGATCCCGAGTTTGTTGCGTGGAGTCGGACCGGCAGATGGGACGGCATTCCAGGCGACGATGTATTCCGCTCACGTGTTGCGGCAGTCATCAATGAATTGGCTGTGCGTCATTGCGGCGAATCGATCGCCGTCGTTGCCCATGGGGGCACCATTGGGTGCTATCTGGCCAGCGTGTTAGGTATTCATCGCTCGCTGTGGATGACAGTAGAGAACACCAGCATCAGCGTGGTACGCATCGCTGACTCGATTCCGACGGTGGTCGCCGTGAACGACTGCCACCATCTGTACGACCCTGTGCTTGGTCAGTGACCGCCGAGGTACGCAGCTTGAACATCGGGATCGTTGAGTAGCTGATCGGCTGGAGCGCTCTTCACAACATGCCCGGTCTCGAGCACGTATGCACGATCGGCGCGTCGCAGCGCCTGCGTGGCGTTCTGCTCGACGAGCAACACCGTGGTTCCCTGCTGGTTGATCTCGGTGATGATGTCGAAGATCTGAGCAATCAACATTGGGGCCAACCCCATCGAGGGCTCATCGAGCAACAGCACTCGAGGCCGAGCCATCAGTGCGCGACCGATGGCCAACATCTGCTGCTCGCCACCCGACATCGAGCCACCGGCTTGAGTCTTTCGCTCGGCGAGACGCGGAAACAGTTCGAAGACTCGCGCCAAGTCGGCGCTGCGAGTGTTCGACTTGCGGTCCTTGCGGACGTAGCACCCCATCTCAAGGTTCTCCATCACCGACATGCCGGGGAAGATTCCTCGACCCTCAGGTGCCTGAGAAATGCCGATCTCGGTGCGCTTGTGAGCAGGCATCTTGGTGATGTCTTTGCCCTCAAAAATGATTCGCCCCTGGGCCACGGGCCGAACGCCCGAAATGGTCTTGAGCGTGGTGCTCTTGCCTGCGCCATTGGCACCGATGAGGGTGACGATTTCGCCTTCGTCAACCGTGAACGAGATGCCCTTGATCGCTTCGATACGTCCGTAAAAGACATGGAGGTTCTCTACTTCAAGAAGCATCGGCCGGCTCTCCTAGGTAGGCGGCGATGACCGCTGGATTGGCACGAATTTCGGCGGGGGTGCCTTCGGCGATCTTCTTACCGAAGTCGAGCACCACGATGCGATCGGTAACTCCCATCACCAAGCTCATGTCGTGCTCGATCAGCAGCACGGTGTACCCCTGATCTCGAATCGCCCGAATCAGACCCATCAGCTCGATCTTCTCAGCGGGGTTGAAACCCGCAGCTGGCTCATCGAGACACAGCAACTTAGGGTTCGTGGCCAAGGCCCGAGCGATCTCAAGTCGGCGCTGATAGCCGTATGGCAAGTTGCGCGCAGCGTCGTCGCCGCGATCGGCAATACCCATGAACTCAAGTAAGTCAAGCGCCCGCTTCAGCCCCTGCTTTTCTTCAGCCTTGTGCTTGGGCAGGTGCAACATCGCCGACAGAACACTGCTGGTGTGGTGCGCATCGGCACCAACCATCACGTTCTCGATGGCGGTCATATCCGGAAAGAGGCGGATGTTCTGAAATGTGCGCGCAATACCGAGCTTGGTGATCTTGTGCCGCTCGGTCTTGGCGAGGTTGCGGCCTTCGAAACGAACCTGCCCGGCAGTTGCTTGGTACACGCCGGTGACCACGTTGAACAGCGTGGTCTTGCCGGCGCCGTTTGGACCAATGAGGCCAAGGATCTCACCTTGCGCGATCGAGAAATCGACATCGCCAAGCGCAACGAGTCCGCCGAACTGCATGGTCACATGGTCGACCTCAAGCAGTGGCTGTTCCATGGGAGCCTCCTTCAAGATCTGGGTCGCCTTCGCTGACGTCGACGAACGCTGGCACATCAGAATCACGGGGCTTGATTCGCGCTCGCAGTTTGCGAGGGAGCAGACCTTGCGGCCGGAACACCATCATCACCATCAAGACCACGCCGAACCAGAAGTAGCGACTGGTGTTCAGGAACCGCAACCGCTCGGGCAGATAGCTCACGGCCACTGCGCCGAACATAACACCCACCATGTTGCCGGGACCACCGAGCACCACGGCGGCAAGAAACAGAATCGAGAGCTTGAGTTGGAAGTTGTCGGGGTTGATAAAGCGCACGTTTGAGGCATACAGCGTGCCCGACAACCCGCCGATACCCGCACCAATGGCGAACGCCCACAACTTGAACTTGAACGTTGGGACGCCCATGAGTTCGGCGGCATCTTCATCTTCTCGAATGGCAGTCCAGCTTCGCCCGACCCGACTTGACTCGAGTCGGCGTAGGAAAAAGAAAACCACGATCACAAACGTGACCGCGAGATAGTAAAACGCGATGTTGCGTTCTTGGATGGTGCCTGAGAATTTGATCGGCCCAATGTTGGGTGGCGACTTAATGTTGCCGATGCCGCTCTGCTCGCCCATCCACGACGATGACTTGGCGAGCAAACGAATGATCTCGCCGAAGCCCAACGTGACGATGGCAAGGTAGTCACCGCGCAAACGCAAGGTTGGCGCGCCGAGCAACAATCCGGCGAGCATCGAGACACCGACCGAAATCGGGATTGAGAGCAGCCATGGAACCGTCGCATGCTGCGAAGTGAGAATGGCAAGCGAATACGCGCCCACTGCATAGAAACCTACGTAGCCAAGGTCGAGCAGGCCGGCCATGCCGACCACCACGTTGAGCCCGAGCGCAACGAGCACATAGGGAATGATGATCATCGCGAGTAGCGCTGTGAAATCGGACGACGTGGGGATGATCGGAAGATGCAGGCTCGGCAACAGATAAATGAACACCACCAACACCAACACCAGCAGGGCCCGCGCCGGCCTCGGCACTGCCTTCCAGCGGGTTTCGATAGTGCGCCTACGCCGCGCTGCTGCGATGAAACGTGAGCCAAACACCGACTTGGCAGCAGCGGTGGGTGGCGGTGTGGAGTTGATGTCTTGGCTCATGCCTTGCTCCGACCCAGTGATTCACCGAGCAGACCACTCGGGCGAACCATCAGCACCAACACCAAGGTGACGAAGGCAGCGACGTTGCCGATGTTCTGGTCGGAGCCGAACAGGCTGGAGCCCCAACTTTCGATCAAGCCGAGCAATAGGCCGCCGAGCAGTGCGCCACGCACGTTGCCAATGCCACCAAGCACAGCTGCCGTGAAGGCCTTGACGCCGATCGAGAAACCCACGTCGTAGCGCGCGAACGGCGTGTGGATTTCGTACAAGAACGCTGCACCACCTGCCATGAGGCCACCGACGAGAAAGGTAATCAAAATGATGCGGTCGACGTTGACGCCCATCAACTTGGCGGTTTCGGCGTCTTGAGCCACCGCACGAATGCCGCGGCCAACGCGGCTCTTGCTCACGAACAGCACCAACGCCAACGCCATGATGGCAGCGCCGACCACAACGATGACATTCGAGTTGTAGACGTCGGCGCCGAAGATCTTGAACAGTTGTTCCTTCTTGAAGAACTTGGTCAACGCATACTCCTTGCGGCGCTGCGGACCCCATTCGCCGACCGCCTCAGAGATTGCGAAGCTTGCTCCGATGGCAGAAATAAGAAACACCAAACGTGGTGCATTGCGCTGACGGAGGGGGCGATAGGCAATCCGCTCGACGAGCACCGCAGAGAGGCCGCCGATGAGCACGGAGACCAACAGACACAACGCCAGAACCCCAACAAGTTCCCATCCGGTCTTGATCGGATCTCCACCGCTGGCAAGGCGTTGGGGAATGTTGAGCACCTCAATGGTGAGGAACGAACCAAACGCCGAAAGCATGAACACTTCGGAGTTGGCGAAGTTGATGAGGCGCAACACGCCGTAGACCAACGTGTAGCCAAGCGCAACCAGCGCGTACACCGCGCCGAGCACTAGGCCCGTGATGGTTGACGGCCAAAACCTGGAAAGAAAACCAGCGAAAGTCAAAAAGCCCCCTAAGGACAAGGTCACTGAACTGTATTGAACGAGCCTCACTTGAGCAAAAAAAGGGGTCGGGACCTTGCGATCCCGACCCCGAATTTCGTTATCTCAACAACTGATCAGGGAATCAAGCCCTTGGAGACCAGCTTGCCAGCTTCGACGACCGTGTAGAACACGGCCGAACCCTCTGGCTCACCAGTGGCATCAAACTTGATTGGCTTGGTGATGCCAGGTGCGTCGAATGCGTCGATGAACGCAGCCATGTCGGCGCGGGTGACCTTGCCGGCAGCAATTGCGGCGAGGATGACCTGTGCGCAGTCGTATGACTCTGGCGAGTACAGACCTGGCACGGTGCCGTAGGCGGTGTTGAACTTCGCAGCGAAGTCAGCGTTCACGTCTGGTGGTGCACCGGTGGCGGTGAGGTACGCGCCGTCGGCAACTGCGCCGGCACCAGTGATGAATGCTGGGTCGAGCGAGCCGTCGCCGGAGACGAACGTTGCCGTCACACCAGCGTCACGGAGCTGGGTCAGCATCTTTGCAGCCTCTGCGTAGTAGCCGGAGTAGAAAATCGTGTCGACGCCAGCGTCCTTCATCGCGGTGACGGCGGCCGAGTAGTCAGCAGCCTTCGGGTCGATGGTTGCATTGGCGATGTCGAGTTCCGCGAGACCGGTACGAACCGAGTCAGCCAAGCCCTTGCCGTAGTCGGAAGCATCGTCGATGACACCGACCTTGGTGGCCTTGATGGTGCCCTTGATGAGCTGAACGACGCCTGGGGCCTGCTTGTCGTCATTGGCCAAAATGCGGTGGAACATCTTCCAACCGTTGGTGGTCAACTTCGCGTTGGTGGCCGATGGGCTGATCACTGGCAAGCCAGCGGTCTCGAATGTTGGCATGGTTGCCTTCGACTCGCCCGAGAAACCAGGTCCGATCAGAGCAATGATGCTGGCGTTGTTGGCAAGGGTGGTTGCCAATGGTGTCGCCTGAGCTGGGTCGCCCTGTGAGTCCTGCTTGTCGAGCGACACTTTGCAGTCAGGGTTGGCTGCATTGAAGTCGTCGATGGCGATCTGGGCGCCGTTGACCATGTTCTGGCCGAGCGCACCGTTGTCGCCCGAGAGGGCACCGAGGTAGCCAATGGTGATTCCGTCGCACGTGACGCCAGCGGCTGCGCCGGTGGTGTCAGCGGTGGAGACACCGGTGCTGTCAGCGGTGGTTCCGGCTGGTGTCTTGGTGTCGCTGCCGCAGGATGCGATAACGAGCGCCATTCCGAGTGTGGCCGCAGCTAAGCGACCAAGCTTTGATTTCTGCATGTGCTAATTGCTCCCCTTTATATACCGGCATGGCGAAAGTGCCATGCCTTGTTTGGTAGTGCCTCAAACCCTAGCAGTCTTGCTAGCGGCACCGAATGACATCCCTCAGCAGCGCCACGTCACTGGTGCGATCCGACTCGGCTCTGCGCACTACGGTCAAACGCATGACCACCGCTCCCGCCTCATCAGCCACCGGACGCCCAGCGCCACTCAAGACCCGAATCACAGAGATGCTCGGCATCGACTACCCCATCGTGCAGGCGCCCATGGGCTGGATCGCTCGGGCGCAGTTGGCCTCGGCCGTTTCGAATGCAGGCGGACTCGGCATCATCGAGACCTCATCGGGCGAGCTCGACACGGTGCGCAACGAAATCATCAAGATGCGCGAACTCACCGACAAGCCATTCGGCGTGAACATCGCTCAGTTGTTTGTGCGTGACCCTTCGATCGTGCAGTTCGTGGTGGACCAAGGCGTCAAGTTTGTCACCACCTCGGCGGGCGACCCCACCAAATACACCGCGCAGCTCAAAGACGCCGGCCTCACCGTGTTCCACGTGGTTCCAACATTGGCATCGGCGTTGAAGGCCGTGGCTGCGGGAGTCGACGGCCTCGTTGTCGAAGGCGGCGAAGGCGGCGGCTTCAAGAACCCTCGCGATGTCAGCACGATGGTGTTGGTCGCCCTCATTGCCTCGAAGGTCGACGTTCCTATTGTTGCCGCCGGCGGCATCTGCGACGGACGTTCGATGGCCGCAGGCTTCGCGCTCGGCGCACATGCTGTTCAGATGGGCACACGCATGGTTTCAGCAGCCGAATCGCCAGTGAACGACAACTGGAAGAACGCAATCATCGCCGCAGCCGAGACCGACACCGTGTTCCTCAACCGTTTCTCACGACCTGGCCTGCGCGCCCTTCGCACCGAGCGCACCAACCGACTCGAGCACGCGGACCATGTGGACATGAGCGAGTTCGGCACCGCCACCGACCTCTATTTCGGTGGCGACATGGAGTCATCTATCGCTCTCACGGGCCAGGTTGCTGGTCGCATCGAATCGGTGCGGCCGGTGGCCGAGATCTTGCACGAGACCATCCGCGAGTTCCGCGCTGTGGCTGGCGAGTTCGCTCAATACGCATGATCCACCGCTAGCGAGCACTCATTCGGTACTGTTTGCGCACGCGGGTGGAGACCGTGCTTTTTGGCGTACGCGTCCGGAGGTCCCCGCATGAATTTCGAAACAACCAAAAAGATAATCACCTACCTCTCGATCGCGTTCGTGGTCATCTCCGTGTGGACCGATCCGCAGGGCAGTGTTAGCGCAGCCGAGAACTTCTTGAACTCGGTTGGCGGATTCTGCTCAACGGCAATCACCAAGGGCACCGTGTTTTTGAAAAACCTCGCTACCTAAACAAGCGTTGCGGATGCCTGCGGGTGGTCGAGTTCGGGCATTGGGAGAGCCGACGACGTGCTGAGCCACAGTTGAACCGTTGCCAGCCACAGACCGGTTGCTAACGCCACGTGGATCGCAACCAGCACCACTGGCACTCCGGTGAAGTATTGGGTGTACCCAACCGCCGCCTGGGCAATGGCGAGCACCATCCATGTCGTGAGCGCGTTGTCGAGTACCGCGCGGTCGGCATGGGCTGATCGAAGCCGCCACAACAACACGATTGCGGCGGCGATGGCGCACATCACTGCAATGCCATGCACGCGGGCCACCGTGCTAATTGCCACATGGAAACGCTTGGCCGTTTCGTCGCCTGCGTGCGGGCCTGCACCGGTCACGAAGGTGCCTGTGACCAGAGCGAGACCGGTGAGCACGCCAACGACTCGTACGCCCGAACGTGTGCGGTCAGTAACCGCAATGCTCCGCAAGGCATGATCGGGTTCACCGGACCGGCGAACCAACATCGCGCCGAGCGCGACCAACACCATCGACAACAAAAAGTGCTGTTGATTGGCAAACGGGTTGAGGTGGGTCAGCACCACAATGGCGCCCACGACACCTTGCATGGGCACACCCAACGCAATGAGCACCGCCAACGTGGTGAGATCGCGACGGCGCGGCCGACGCCTGAGCGCACCCAACACCGCAACAATGACCACAACCATCACGACACCGGTGAACAAGCGATTGATCTGTTCGATAGCGCCATGCACCGTAGAAACGTCGACAAACTTCGAGGCGTTGCAGTTCGGCCAATCGGAGCAACCGAGACCGGAGCCGCTGAGCCGCACAGCAGCGCCCGTGACCACAATTGCGAACAACGCCGCCAGAACAACAACAGCGGTCTTGCGATACGTGCTCGGGCTCATCGCTGAGAATCGTAGACGGCGCGTCCCGTGTTCCGCTCGGCCACCGATTGTGACTACGGTCAAATTGTGCTCAGTAGCTACGACGACTTCCCCATTCACCAAGCGTGCGTACCCATCGCCCACTCGGCGACGCCAGACCCCAACCATTACGACCGCTATTTCTTCAATGGCTACACAGCCGATGGAGCGGTCTATTTCGGTTTGGCGATGGGCTT
>JAPKZR010000188.1 GCA_026393695.1 Actinomycetota bacterium | reverse complement strand
GCGTCGGTGCGCGGCGGTATTGAGTACCGCGATGCGTACCTCATCGACAACGACGCTCGCTTTGTGTTCTCGTTCATCCGTTCGGCCATCGAAGCAGGTGCGTCAGCGGCGAACTATGTAGAGCTCGTGTCGGCTCGGCGCGACGGCGATCGCTGGCGTGCCGAACTGCGTGATGTCGATTCGGGTGAGGTGTTCAGCACCTCGGCCAAGGTCATCATCAACGCAGCCGGGCCGTTTGTCGACAACCTCAACACCTCATGGGGTCTGCAGACCAAGCATCGCATCGTGTACTCGAAGGGCATCCACCTTGTGGTGCCGAGGCTCACCACGAACGACCATCAGCGAGTGCTCGCATTTTTCGACGACACGCAGCGGCTGTTCTATGTGATCCCGATGGGGCGTCGCTCGGTCATTGGCACCACCGACACTCGCGTCGATGAGCCCTTCACCGAGGTGAACGACGACGACCGCAACTTCTTGCTTGAGCAGATCAACAACCGGCTCGATCTCGACAAGCCGTTGGTGATCGGCGACATCATCTCCGAGCGTTCGGGCGTGCGCCCGTTAGTGGTGAACAGTTCTGGCGACGATCAACGCAACGTCGATTGGACCACGCTGAGCCGCAAACATGCGATCGAACTCGACCAACAGGCCAATGTGGTCACGGTGTTCGGTGGCAAGCTCACCGACTGTCTCAATGTTGGCGAAGAAGTTGCCGCCGCTGTCGAGCAGTTGGGTGTGCCGCTCGAGAAAGATCTGCACAACTGGTATGGCGAACCGGCCGCGGCTACCCGCACCGAGTTCTATCGCCAGGCGCGTTTGATGAAACTCGATTCGCTGCGCAACAAGCTCGACACCGAGCCGCTCACCGACCGACTGTGGCGTCGATATGGCCGCCGAGCATTCTCGATGCTCGAAGCGATTCGCGACGACCCAGCGATGGGCGAAGACATTATGGATAGCGCCGACTATCTGCGCGTCGAACTACATCTGGCGGCGACTACCGAGATGATCACCAAGCTCGAAGACTTCATGCGTCGTCGCTCGAAGATCGATCTCGTCGTAAGCGACGAAGACATTCGTCAGTCGAGCGGACTCCGTGAGGTGGCCACCATCTTGTTCGGTGCCGATGCCGATCTGCGCTTGACCGAGTACCTCGACAACTGATGACCAAGGAGACCACCCGTGAGTGCCGCAGTTCCTGAATACGTAGACATCCCAACCGCCGACGGTGTGATGCCGGCAGTGATCGCGGCTCCTTCGGGTGCGGCTGGTGCGGCGCGCGGTGCGGTGGTTGTGGTGCAAGAGGCATTCGGCGTGACCCCACACATCGCCAGCATCAGCCAGCGCTTGGCCGATGCTGGTTGGCTGGCGATAGCCCCAGCGCTGTTTCATCGCAATGGTTCGCCCGTGTTCGAATACGACGACTTCGCTGGCCTGATCCCGCAGATGCAGGCGCTTACTGCAGCGGGTCTCGACGCCGACCTCGACGCATCGTTCGAGTTTTTGGCGCAGCGCGGGTTTGCTGCCAATCGTTGCGGCATCGTCGGATTCTGCATGGGTGGCGCGGTGGCTCTGTATGCCGGCACTCGTGCGCCGCTCGGCGCTGCGGTCACGTTCTACGGCGGCGGGGTTGCTGTTGGCCGCTTCGGATTGGCGTCGCTCATCGATCTCGCGCCTTCGCTCGTCACCCCATGGCTTGGTCTGTATGGCGACCTCGACAAGGGCATTCCGGTCGACGATGTCGAGGTGTTGCGCGCTGGCGCGTTGACCGCTGCGGTGCCCAACGAGATCGTGCGCTACGCCGATGCCGATCACGGCTTCAACTGCGACGATCGTCCAGCGGTGTTCAACCACCTCGCTGCCGCCGATGCGTGGAGCCGCACGCTCGCGTGGTTCGATCAGTTCATTCCTGCGCCGTAACTGGGCGGGCCTGCTGGCGCTGTTCGCGCTGCGTCGCTTGCTTCATTGCCAACCGACCGGTTGGCGGTGAAGGTCATCAACCAAATTCCGATCCAGGAAGAATAGTGAGCGGTTGGTAGCCCCCGGCCGGGGCAAAGGCCCCGATCGCCGTACGCGCTGCGGCCGCGCTGACATGGTCAATCACCAACTGCATGCCGCCGGACGACCAATTCCAGAGCTCAAATGGGGCCACAGCGTCGGCGCCAATCGGGCGAACGGCCACGAGAAGGTGCTCGTTCGGCAGCCAACCGATTGGAGTCGACATGCGCTGTGCGATCGGCAAGCGAATCTCTTGCGACACCCCTGACTCAATGGATACGTGTGTCGTCGACTCGTTCGAGGCGTCGGTTTCGGTCCAAGCAATTGAAGAGTTGTCGACAGTGCTCACGGTGAGGTTCGAGAGCGTGGAGTAAGGAGTGGTCGGGAGGTCGCGTAACACTCCTCCTCCGCTGTCAACCAAGTAGCGGTGAAGATGCGACTGGCCGTCGGCGTGTCGGTGAATGAAGTCCAACTCGTTGCCAATCATGTTGAACGACATTTCGGTGGCGGCCGACTCCTCGGAGAGTAGACCGACTCTGATGGCGTTCGCCCCGCGATTCGACGAAACGAACACTCCAGGTCCCTTGCCATCTCGTCCGTCGCCGGCGGAGGCGATCTGCTTGCCCGACGGGTGATAGGCGGCGCTCGTGACATTGTTTGCCGCCGACACGTCGATCTCTATGTCTGGTTTGTAGGCGTTCTGCCAGATCAGACGCCCAGCGGAGTTTGGAGCGATGAGTGCAGTGCCCTTGGGTGCCGACCATCGAACGTTGGTGGCCTGGGGCCGATAGCCCGTCGAGGTCGAGTAGTTGTCGGCATGGATCAATTTGTCCGGTCCGGCGAGCACCTCGTCGCCATCGGGGCTCCACAAGAGTGAGCTCGGCGAGCGCCCCTTTAGGTCAGCCAAGCAGATGAGTGTGCCGTCGACGGCGACTCCATACAAGCGACTGTCCACAACAAATGTCATCTGGGCGTCGGCGGGCGGGTTCCCCATAGCGCAGGGTGCTGTCGTCGGTAAATCGCTAGTGGTGAACTGAGGGGTGAATGTGGGCAGGGCAGTATTTGACGTTGAGGGGCTCGGTGGATTCGTTGGTGTGCTTGCTTCGGACTCGGTGGTCATTGTCGACACGATGGGCGATAGCGAGTTGGACGTGGACTCAAGACTGCTCGACGAAGAACACGCAGCCAAGACAACTGCGGTACAACACATCACGATCGGCGAGAAACGCATGGTGGCACTGTATAACACTTAGCCGTGACCTATTTCACAAAGGCACATACGTGGTGCGCGATACTTTCGCATGCGTACTTTGCTGATTGCTTGTGCTCTCGTTGTTGCCGCATGCGGTGCCGACAATCCCGATGTTGCGTTGATCGGCGACACCACAACGTCTGTTGCGACCGCGTCGTCTGACCCAGCTTCTGTCACCACCGTGGCCGTTACCGATCCGGCCCCCGCAACTACTACGACATCGCCCGTGGCGTCGGCGAAGCTTTTCGATCCGCCGTGTGCGCAGTACATCAGCGATGCGGCTGTGGTTCCATTTGCTCAAGAGACGGCGCTCGACTTATTCGGTCCGCTTGGCGCTGAGCCAACATTGGTCGTCACGTTGCCGACCGTGCAGGGAGCCACGGCAGGAACGCCGCAGGACGTGCCCGCCAGCGTCGAGCGCATACCTGGTGGCGTGCTGTTGTCGGTGAGTTCTGGCACGGGCGACTTTGATGGCGCAGTGCTGGCAGCGATTGGTGTCGATGGAGCGCGTCGGTGGGTTCGCTGCTACGACTCAAATATCTCGTCGATGCTGGTGGCCCCTGCGTCGCAGTCGCCTGCGCCCGACCGAGCGTTGGTGATGTTGTATGGCGCTACATCCAACAAGTGGGTCGTGATTTCGCTCAACGACGGTTCGACCATCAGCGACATTGCCGATCTGGTGAAGCAGCAAGGGCTGGGCGTGTTCGGACCCAACGTACGACTGCTCGCCGCGGCACCTGATCGCGTGGTGCTTGGGGCCGACGACGTCGGTTCGGCCAGTGACGTCGAGATGACGATGGTCGACCTTCGCAGCTTAGCGCTTACGGCGGTTCCCTATCCGCCTGCGACCATGCGACCCGCAGACATCTATTCGTCGTTTGAGTTCGCTGACTCGGGAGATCTTGTGCTGGCCGGACGCACCAGCGCCAACGTCCCCGCGGTGTTCGCCGCTTACCGTGATGGGCAGTGGACCAACAGCCCTGCGGCGCTGCGCTCGACCTATCCAATCCGCGCCGATTTCGCGCCTGCGGGCACCGGCCTCATCGGGTTCGACGCGCTCGGTCGGGTGGTGTGGCGCTACGACAACGTGAACCCCACCAACAACGAGGGCTTCCGTTCGGCGCCGTCAGGCAAAGTCACCATGGTTACGGGGTGCTTTGGTCTGCCCGACCCAACCGGAGGCTGCACCCCGATGAGCCTTGCCGGCATCGCCACCGATACGGGCAAGATCTTGTGGAACAACGCCGGAATCCGTGGCGTGGCCACAGTGGGCGAAGGTTTCGCCATCGTGACGGGCAAGCCCACGGTTGCGGCCGATGGCACCATCACCGCTGTTGGTCCGTGGATGTTGATCAACACCAACTCGGGCAAGCAGGTTGATGCCTCGCAAGAGTGGACCGACCCCGAAGCGTTTGCCACGGGCTGTTGCGCCGATCTCCGCTCGGTCGCTCACGACGGCGGC
>JAPKZR010000053.1 GCA_026393695.1 Actinomycetota bacterium | reverse complement strand
CAACGGAAAGATCGAGAGGAACCCGTAGTGGGCGAGCAACGCGGCATGGCGACCGGTGCGATGCCGCCGGAATCCGTCGATGCCATCGAACACAAAATCGAGGGTCCTTGAGCGGCTTCGCACTCGAAGCGCGAACGCCCGACTGGTCCAGCCCGGTTTCGGTTGTTTGGCCGGCGCGGTCATCCAATTCACAGTAGTGCTCACGCAACGGTGTACGTTCTGGCTTGCATGGGGATGTATGACCGGATGAGGGGATCCGAGCCCGCGCGGCGTGCACGATTTGCCGCGCTTGGCTTCGCAGTTATTGTCGCGCTCATTGTCGCGTTCAACCTGTGGCCGCTGCCTTGGGGTGGTGCTGTGCGCGGGCTCGTGCTCGGCATGTTGAACGCGTTGCTCGCCATTGGTCTTGCGCTTGTTTACCGAGCCAACCGAGTACTCAACTTTGCGCAGGCCGACCTTGGTTCGGTGCCCACCTCGTTCGCCGTGGCATTGGTGGTCTTCTCGCATTGGCCCTATCCATTGGGCTTTATCGTCGGCCTCGTGATTGCCGTGGCCCTTGGTGCCATTGTCGAGTTGGCGATCGTTCGCCGCTTTCGTAATGCGTCGCGATTGGTGCTCACCGTTGCGACGTTGGGCATTACTCAGGTTCTGGTGCTGCTCGGCATCTTGGTGCCGCGTTGGTGGGGCAAGAACGCCGCCTCGCAGCGCTTGCCGCAGATGTTTCCGTGGAAGCTCGATATCGGGCCGTTCCGTTTGCTGTCGAACGACTTTGTGGCGCTGATCGTTGCGCCAATCGTGATGGTGCTCGTGGCGCTGTTCCTCAACCGCACGCGAATCGGCGTTGCCGTACGCGCATCGGCCGAGCGCAGCGACCGAGCCAACATGCTCGGCATCCCTGTTTCGCGGTTGTCTACCGTGGTGTGGGCACTGGCCGCAGCGTTGTCGTTTGTGGCGCTGTTTCTTCGTGCGGGCATTCTCGGTGCGCCTATCGGCAGCGCCTTCGACGTCAGCAACTTGTTGTTCGCCATGGCAGCCCTGGTGATCGGTCGATTGCAGCATCTCGCAACGGTCGCCCTCGCCGGTATTGCCATTGGGTTTCTCGACTACTGGGTCACGTGGCACGCGCAGAGCCCGCTGCTCGTCGTGCCGATGGTCTCGGCAGTGGTGCTCGTGGTCTTGTTGTTCCAGCGCCGTTCGGTTAGTCGTAGCGACACCGACGCATCGTCGTCGTGGCGCGGCTCCGAAGAAGTTCGCCCGCTCGACGCCGGAGTTGCTCGTTTGGCTCCGATGCGGTTGGTTCGCTGGGGCGGTGTCGCGCTGCTCGCTGCAGCCCTTGTGCTGCTTCCCATGACCTTGCGAGTCGACCGCTTGATTCAACTCACCGAAGTGATCGTCTTCGTGGTCATCGGGCTGTCGCTGATGGTGCTGTCTGGTTGGGCCGGTCAGATCTCGCTCGGCCAGATGGGCTTCGTTGCAGTGGGTGCCGCAGTCAGCGCGCTGTGTACTTCGCGCTGGCACGTTGATCTGTCGTTGGCGCTGCTCGCTGGTGCTCTCGCCGGTGCTGTTGCAGCGTTGCTCGTTGGCTTGCCGGCATTGCGGCTGCAGGGCTTGTACCTCGCCGTGACCACGCTGGCGTTTGGCCTCACCGTGTCGTCATGGTTGCTCAACGATCGGTTCTTCGGATGGATCCCAAACACGCGTCTGAAGATTGATCCGCTGTTTGGCCGTATCAATGTTGATACCCCAACTCGGTTCTATGTGTATTCGATTGTGGTGCTGGCGCTGATCATTCTGGTGGTGCGCGGTATTCGCCGCTCGCGCTCAGGTCGAGTCATCGTTGCGCTGCGCGAGAACGAGCGTGCTGCACAGAGTTTCTCGGTGGCCACCGTGCGATCCAAGCTTGCGGCCTTCATGCTCAGCGGCGCTATCGCTGGCGTGGCGGGCGGATTGCTGGTGCACTCGAACCACGCCTTCAGCCTGTCGCAGTACTCGGTGGGCGAAAGCTTTGGTGTCTTCACGGCCGCCATTATCGGTGGCCTTGGCTCGATCACTGGCGTCATCATCGGCGCCGTGTACGCCCGTGGCTCGTTGCGTTTGCCCTCGATCGAATGGCGGCTGCTGTCCACGTCGGTGGGCATGATGTTCATTCTGTTGGTGATGCCCGGCGGGCTCGGCAGCCAGGTGACCAAGTTGCGTGACCTGCTCGCGAAGTTCTCCACGGGGCGTCGCGATGCAGCCGCACAGCGCGCCGCAGCAGCAGCAACGAGTGAAGTAGCGACTCCGACAGAACCGCAAGGCAACTCCGAGGTACCGGCATGATCAAGGCGTTCCTCGAAGGGCTCAGGCACCCAATGGTGTGGCTTCGCACCATCTGCGGCGGCGAGTCTGCCTTCCCGCTCGTCATTCTCTTTGGGCTCAATGCTGTCGACGAACTTGACCGCACAGCGTTCGGCATCTTGCTGCCGAACATTCGCGAAGAGTTCAACATCAACCTCACCACAGCGCTCGCCCTCGTGGCGCTTGCATCAATTGCGGCACTCGCGTTACAGGTGCCTATTGCCCAGTACGCCGACCGGTCAAAGCGCATCCCGCTCGCCATCATCGGCGCTCTGGTGTGGGGTCTGTTCAGCGGCATGACCGGACTTGCGATGGGTGTAGTGGTACTCACCATTGCCCGATCCGGTTCGTCTATTGGTAAAGCAGTTGTTGACCCCACGCACAACTCGCTGCTGGCCGACTACTACCCGATTGAAAGTCGTAGCCGGGTCTTCAGCGCCCACCGCGCCGCCAATGCTGTCGGCTCGTTTGTGGGCCCGTTGTCGGCCGGTTTGTTGGCGTATTACTTCGGATGGCGCACTCCGTTCTTTGTCTTCATGGTGCCCACGATCATCTTCGCCGTGCTTGCGTTCAAGATGCGTGAACCCATTCGCGGACGTTGGGAACGTGCCGCAACGGGCGCCTCGGAAGAGGTCATCAACACTGAAGAAATTCCGGCTTCATTCGCCGAGAGTTGGCGCACCGTTCAAAAGGTGCAGAGCCTTCGACGCATCTGGTGGTCACTTCCATTTCTCGCTACAGCGCTCACCGGATTCGTCACCCTTGCCTCAGTGCTCTACGACCGAGAGTTCGGCCTCGGCGAACGTGGTCGCGGGTTCGCCGCAGCAATCGCCGAACCGTTTCAGTTGGTGGGCATCGTGCTTGGCGCTCGGTTCGTCACCCGCAACTTCATGAACAACATGAAGGGCCTCATCCGCTTCCTGTCGTGGATCGCGATCGGCACCTCGGTGCTGCTCGTGGCCTTCGCTCTGTCGCCCAACATCGCCACAGCCATCGCATTCAACTGTGCGATCTCTGCCGCACTCGCAACGCTTGGGCCGGGCATCTTGGTTGCGTTCTCGCTGGCCATTCCGGCCCGCGCTCGAGCCACCGGCTTTAGCGTCGCATCGTTGTGGGTCATCCCTGGTCTCGTTGTGCTGCCGCTCATTGGCTGGGTTGCCGATAAGTGGAACGTGCGAGTCGGCATGTTGGTGATGGTGCCGCTGTTCATCATCGGCAGCCTTATCTTGCGCAGCATCGCCGATGTCATCGACGCAGACATCGCCCAGGTGTGGCGCGCCGCAGCCGCTCGATCTGAGGCGCTGTATCAGCGCCGGGCCGGCGAATCCGATCTGTTGTTGGTGCGAGGCGTCGACGCTGGCTACGGCGGCCGCCAAGTGCTTTTCGGCGTCGACATCGACGTGAAAGAAGGCGAGATTGTTGCGCTGCTTGGCACCAACGGCGCTGGTAAATCAACGCTGCTCAAAGCCATTAGCGGCATCGTCGAGGCCGATCGTGGGGCCGTGGTGCTCGATGGTCGCGACATCACTCACGCTCCGCCAAACGAGATCGCGGTGTTGGGCGTTTCGCAGATGCCCGGTGGAGCCGGAGTCTTCGGCTCGCTGTCGGTGCGCGAGAACCTGCAATTGGCTGGGTGGACACAGCGACGCAAGCGCGACGAGGTCGAGGCCAGCACCGCCGAAGTGCTCGAGATGTTTCCGATTCTGCAGCAACGCCTCGACGATGCTTCGGCCAACCTCAGCGGCGGCCAACAGCAAATGCTCGCGCTTGGTATGGCGTTTATTGCTCGCCCGCGCGTGCTGCTCATCGACGAACTGTCGTTGGGGCTCGCACCCATCATCGTTGGCCAGCTGTTGCCAATCGTTGAGCGCCTTGCGGCCAGCGGGGTTGCCATCATCATGGTCGAGCAGAGCGTCAACGTCGCTTTGTCGGTGGCCAAGCGCGCATACTTCCTCGAGCGCGGCACAGTTCGCTTCAGCGGTCCAACTGCCGATCTGCTCGCACGTCCCGACCTTTTGCGCTCGGTGTTTCTTTCGCACGCCAGCGTTGGGGACTCAGTAGAGCAAGTGCCTGTCGCCGCCGCCGAGGGAGAACCCGCTGTGTTGAAGGTCGACAACATGACGCGTTCGTTCGGCGGAATTCGAGCCGTCAACGATGTTTCGTTCGAGATCGCGCCTCGCGAGATCGTGGGCATCATTGGTCCAAATGGCGCCGGCAAGACAACGCTGTTCGATCTCATTTCGGGCTTCACGCCAACTGAGGTTGGCCGACTGTTCTTGAGCGGCAAAGAGGCCACCGAAGCCTCACCCGCAGAGCGCGCTGCAGCGGGTCTCGGCCGTAGCTTCCAAGACGCCAAGCTGTTCCCAGAGCTCACCGTCAGCGAAACTCTTGCGGTCGCAACCGAGCGCTTCGTGAAGAGCCGCAGCATGTTTGCCGCAGCACTTCGTTTGCCGCAGACATTCGACTCTGAGCAAAAGGTGGCCGAGCGAGTCGACGAACTCCTTGAGCTGATGGGTCTTACTGAGTATCGTCAATCGTTCATTCGCGAGTTGTCTACCGGTACGCGTCGGGTGGTCGATCTTGCCTGCCAGGTTGCGCATCGGCCCACGGTGATTCTGCTCGACGAACCGTCGTCGGGAATCGCTCAACGCGAGGTCGAAGCGCTCGCGCCAGTGTTGTTGCGCCTGCGTGCAGAGATGGGCGCGGCCTTGGTCATTATCGAGCACGACATGCCGCTGATCAGCTCGATCTCTGATCGCTTGATCGCGCTTGACCAAGGCGCAGTAGTCACAACGGGCACGCCCAGCGCGGTGCTCGAAGATCCACGAGTGGTCGAGAGCTATCTCGGCACCTCAGCTGTGGCAATCACAAGATCCGGAACATAATCCGTTAACAAGGGGGAAGCTCATGCAACCAGTAAGTGCAGAAAGTGAAGCCAAAAAATCCACCACCCTGAAACGATTCGGGCCCGTCATCGGCCTCGTTGCAGCGGTTGCCATTGGTGTTGGCGTGTTGGTGATCTCGGGCGGCGAAGACGACAAGGTCGTTGCCCCTGTCTCTACCGAAGCCGGCGGGTCGTCGTCTACGCCAGGCACCGGTGCTCCGGGAGAGATTACCTATCCGATGAATTTCACGCAGGCCAAGGATGCGGGCGTCACGGTGGACTGGGGCACGCGCTGCGACACCACCACGGGCAAGATTGCCGTTCCCGACTTCTTCGCCTCGCAGTGTTACGTGCCGTTCACCGGCGATAACGGAGGCGCTACTGCCGAGGGCGTAACCGCCGATGAAATCACAATCGCGATGTATCAAGGCCAACCGGGCGACGCGATCATGGCCTACATCACTGACGCAGTGCAGGTGTCCGATACCAATGCGCAGGCCACCGAGACGATGCAAAACCTGCTCAAGTACTACGAAACCTTTTACGAGACATACGGCCGCAGCGTGAAGTTCGTGCCGTTTGTTGGCACTGGCAACGCGCTCGACGAGACCGCGGCGCGCGCCGATGCGGTGCGCATTGCTGAGGAGATCAAGCCGTTCATGGTGTGGGGTGGACCAAACCTCAACAGTGCATTCGCCGACGAACTCGCTGCTCACAAAATCCTGTGCATGAGCTGTACTCCGGGCCAGCCACACGACTTCTACGCACAGCGAGATCCGTATGTGTGGGGCATTGGCGGCAGCGGCGATCAGGCCCAAATCCACGAGCTGGAGTTGATAAAGAAAGAACTCGTTGGCAAGAACGCAACCCATGCGGGCGACGAGTTCGTGAACAGCCCCCGCAAGTTTGGTTCGCTCTACCTCGAGAGCAGCGCCACCTCGAAGATCTCGAACGATCAGTTCCAAAAGGGCATGGTCGATGCCGGTGCCCCAGTGGCCGAGACGGTTGCGTACGCACTCAACCCGGGCACCATCCAGCAATCAGCGTCGCAGGCCATCGCCAAGTTCAAGGCCGCAGGCGTGACCACCATCGTGTTCGACGGCGATCCCGTTGCACCTCGTGACTTCACGAGGGAGGCAACTGCTCAGGGCTATTTCCCGGAGTGGTTCGTCGGTAACTCGGCATTGGTCGACGTGAACGCGTTTGCCCGCACGTACGACCAGTCGCAGTGGAAGCACGCGTTTGGTTACACGTCGCTGTCGGCTCGTCTCGCTCCGGAAACCACAGGCGCCTACGCGTTGTACAAGTGGTTCACCGGTAACGAGCCGCCAGCCAAGGACACGATTGCGCTGATCGCTCCATTCCCAGCGGTGTTCTACGCGGTGCTGCAAGGCATGGGCCCGAACCTTTCTCCACAGACATGGAAAGACGCGTTGTTCAACGCCAAGCCAACGCGCTCGGCTGTTACACAGCCGTCATTGTCGTGGGGTGATCAAGGCCGTTGGGCGATCAAGGACGATTATCACGGCGTCGACGATGCCACGATGATCTGGTGGGATCCGGCCGCAACCGGACTCGATGAGATCCGCAAGCCTGGCGTGGGGATGTACCAGTTCGTCGATGGCGGCAAGCGCTACCTTCCCGGCGAATGGCCCAGCACGGACAAGTTCTTCGATCCAACCGGTGCCGTCACGATGTACGACAAGGCCCCAGGCAACGAGAGCGCTCCTACGTATCCGAGCCCAGCGGGCTGATTGCTGAAGCTGAAGCTGAAGTAGTCACAACAGAGCGGAGCGATCACTTCTTGGTCGCTCCGCTTTTGTTGTTTTCAGGGCTCGGTGATTTCCCAGTCGATGGTTGGCTGGCCGGCCTTGGCTAAGGCAGCGTTTGTGCGACTGAAGGGTTTGCTGCCAAAGAACCCGCGGTGCGCCGACAGCGGTGACGGATGTGCCGACTCGATGATCGTGTGCCGCAATGTATCGATGAAGGCGGTCTTCTTGCGCGCGGCATTGCCCCACAACACGAACACCACGTGTTCGCGTTTGTTGTTCACCGTGCGAATGATCTCGTCGGTAAACGTCTCCCAACCGTTGCCCTGGTGGCTCGTTGGTTCGGCGGCTCGCACTGTGAGCGTGGAGTTCACCAACAACACACCCTGAGCGGCCCACTGTTCAAGATTTCCGTGCGACGGGGCGGCGGCGCCGAGGTCGGACACTAGTTCTTTGAAGATGTTCGCCAGCGAAGGGGGAATTGGCGTGCCGTGTCTCACCGAGAAACTCAGTCCGTGTGCCTGCCCGGGACCGTGGTACGGATCTTGGCCCAGAATCATCACCCGCACGGCGGCGTACGGCGTGAGCTGTAGCGCTGCGAGCACATCGGCCGGGGCGGGGTACACCACGTGGGCCGCTCGTTCGTGGGCCACGAAGGTCTGCAACGCATTCCAGTAGGGCTTGCTGGCTTCTGTGCGAAGCAGAGGGTCCCAGTCGCTTGCCATTGCTCCAAGTGTTACCACCGCACCCCGAACGCGAAAGAACCCGGCGCTGGAGCACCGGGTTCTTTCGAGGTGCCTCAGTTGCGATTCTCAGCCATCGCTATCGCTACTGCGGCCACTGCCCTTGAAGGAGCGGTTACTTATTGGCGCCCTTGCGGTTGCCGCCCTTGTTGCTGTTCGAGGGGCTGCCGTCGTCGATGCTGTTTGGGGTGGCGCTGTCGTCGATGCTTGATGAAGGTGCTGCGCCGTCGATGCTGCTTGATGTGGCGTACTCGTCTTCGGCCTCGTCTTCGTCGTCGATGCTGCTTGAAGGTGCTGCGCCGTCGATGCTGCTTGATGTGGCGTAGTTGTCTTCGTCTTCGTACTCGTCTTCTTCGTACATGCTCGTTGAAGGCGCTGCGCCGTCGATGCTGCTTGATGTGGCGTACTCGTCTTCGGCCTCATCTTCGTAGACGCTTGACGACGGTGCCGATGGGTCAACACTGCTCGGCGTGGTCACTGGCGATTCGTAGCCAACTGTTGTTTGCGTGTTGGGTGTCGTGACGGCGGGGCTGTCCTCGAACACTCGGCTCGTTGCCGATGCGATACCGGTGATGCCGAGCACTGCAGCTGCGCTGAGTGTGAGAGCGATGGTCAGCCGGCGGTTGGCTTTCAGTGATGGCTTCATTGGGGGTCCTTCTTTCGGATGTTTGCAGATGACACGCCTGCGAGCGAGCTGTGGTTTGGTTGCGTCCAAACAATTTCTGAATCTCGGCGAAAATGCCAGAACGCCACAAAAAGCAAGAGCGCACGTTGAACGTGCGCTCTTGCATTACGGCGGATTGTGTGGGCTGTGCGCGCAGGATCAGGTCTCAGTGGAGACGGCCACAAGATGGCCATCGAGCCCAATCGAGAAGTCGAGGTGCGACGTATTGCCAAGGGTGTTGAACAACGTGGGGCGGCACGTAATACGGATGCGATTGGACGGTGGGTCAACGACGCAGCCGTGGCCTGCGTACGCCGAATAGGACACGAGTGACAGAACGCCATTCTGAAGGTGCACAGTGGCCGTGCCACCCGTGGACGAGGCCGAGGCATCCTCGATGAAGTTGGTCGGCACGGATGAACTGGTTGAGGGCACAGTGCTCGTGGTGGCGGGAACCGTAGGTGGCGTAGTCGTGGCGGGAACGGTGGGTGCAGTCGTGGTGGCCGGGGCCGACGTAGTGGCGTGGCCGTGAGGCACCGTGTGTGCGGTTGTGGCGGGTACGTCGATGGGGCTTGGCGTCGTGGAGTCGGTACCGGTCTGCGGAGCACTTGTAGAAGGGTTGCTGTTGCCAGGGTTGTTGGCGTTGTCGCTGTTGGTGTTGCCGTTGCCGTTGCCGTTGCCGTTGCCGTTGCCGTTGATAGTTGGGGTGCTGATGACCGTGCTCGACGAGGTGGTGTCGGCGTTGTCAACTGTGGTTGGCAGGGTGACTACAGCGTCGTTGCCGCCACCGTTTGCGGGAACGAGGCGCGAGCTCGATGGTGGCTGGTACGCCGCCGCTGCAAAACCAATCATGAGGGTCACCCCAAGGCCACCAACAACGGCAGCGGCGCGTCGACGCTTGGCGACACCGACGCGCTGTTGCAGCGCCAGGTATGCGCCGGCTTCGTCGGGGCCGTGGCCACCGAGTCGCTGCAGTTGATCCCGCAGCACCGAATCGTCGAAATCATTCATGGTGTACTCCTTCACCCAGTTGCCCGCGCAACGTGGATCGGCCTTGATGCAAATGAAACTTCACAGCGCCCTCTGAGATCCCGAGCGTTGCGGCTGTCTCGGCGACGGACAGGCCGTCGACATAGAACAGCGCAAGCGACAACCGTTGCTGGCGCGGCAGGCCTGCGAGCATCGCCGCGACTTCGTCGAGTTGGGGGGCTTGTGCTTGTGCTTCTGGCTCAGCGCCGAGGCGGTCAACGACTCGTTGCTTGCGTGATTCGCGGCGATGTTCGTCGCGCATGTTGTTGATGGCGACCCGGCGGATCCAGCCCACGGGGTCGTCGTACGACATGATCGAGCGCCACTTCAGGTGAGCTTTCACAAACGCCACCTGCACCGCATCGGCAGCGATTTGCTCGTTGCCGCATGCCACGGTGAGAGCGCGAACGAGGCGCCCGTGATGGGCGCGAAAGAGAGATTCGAGATCGTCGACCATTCGTATGTCGTTCATCATCGCGATTGTCACTGGTGAGGACACGCCGCTCGGGCGCGTTCGGTTTGGTTGACAGCCAACGTACAGTCAAAGTAATGCCGCTGCGTCGACTCTCCACTCTGCCCCGATCGAACCTTGCCACCTTGCCAACGCACCTTGAGCAAGGCCCACAGTTCGAGGATGGCCCTCGATTGTGGATCAAACGTGATGATCTCACCGGCCTTGGGGCAGGGGGCAACAAGGCTCGAAAGCTCGAGTATTTGTGCGGCCAGGCGATGGCTGAGGGCGCCAATTGCCTCGTCACAGTAGGTGCCGGGCAATCGAACCATTGCCGCATGACCGCCGCTGCAGGCGCCCGACTGGGGCTCGAAACACATCTGGTGTTGTCCGGCGATCGGCCCGACACGCTTGTTGGCAATCAACTGTTGTCGCACCTCTTTGGAGCGCATCTGCATTTCACGGGTGCAGCGGCGTCGCATTGGGGGGCGCTTGAGATCGCCCGCGAGGCGCTGACCGAAGAACTCGCCGCCGATGGCTTGCGTCCGCACTCGATCCCGATTGGGGGCAGTACCGCCGTCGGCGCCTTGGGGTATCTCGCAGGGTTTATCGAGATCATGCTGCAGTGCCAAGAAAGCGGGTTCGCACCCAGCGCCATCGTGTTCACCTCGTCGAGCGGAGGCACCCACGCTGGCCTACTTGCTGGCAGAGCACTGTGGCGCAGCCTTGGCAACGAAGTTCCCGATGTTGTCGCCATCGGCGTCGCCAAGGGTGTGCTGATGGGGATGCCCGACGTCGTTGCGTTGGCCACGGCAACGTTGGCGCTCATTGGCGAGTCGGGTGTTGTGGCGAGCGACTTCGAGATCGACGCTGACTATCTCGGCGAGGATTACGCCATACCCACTGAAGGCGCCGATCAGGCCATTCAATGGGCGGCGCGCACTGGCGGCTGGGTGCTCGATCGCGTGTACTCAGGCAAAGGCTTCGCCGGTCTGATGGGCCACGTCGCCCAGGGCCGGTGGGGCGTGAACGACCATGTGGTGTTCATCCACACAGGTGGGCTTCCGTCGATCTTCGTCGATGGCGGCGTGCCGCTCTGAACCCACGGGGCGCTGAAGAAACGTTTCACCTTGATCGATGGGCACTACCCTTCGCAACCGATGGACGTGGTACTGGCAATTGACATCGGTGGCACCAAGATGGCTGCTGGTTTGATGACCATGGCGGGCGAGCTCATCGATTTCGAACGGGTCGAGATTGACCACAGTCTCAACGCGGCTGGAGTGTTCGCCCAACTGCGCGAGATTGTCGAGTCGCAAATTGCCCGCGCTGTCGGGCACCACCAAGCTCGCCCGGTCGTGGTCGGCGTCGGTTCGGCCGGTCCGGTCACTCCAAACTGCGCAACCGTGTCGCCCCTCAACATTGCGGTGTGGCGTGATTACCCGCTGCGCGACCGCTTGCAGGCAATTACGCAGTTACCGGTGTATGGCGATCTCGATGCGAAGGCGCTAGCGCTGGCCGAGGGTTGGGTCGGAGCAGCAGTGGGCCGCAAGAACTTCATGGCGATGGTGGTCTCAACGGGTGTTGGGGGTGGCATCGTGATCGACGGTCAGCTGCTCGACGGCGCCACCGGCAACGCTGGGCACATTGGCCATGTCATCGTCGAGCCCAACGGCCGCAGGTGTGTGTGCGGGGCGCGTGGCTGCCTCGAAGCCGAGGCATCGGGACCTGCGATCGAAGCCATCACGGGTCGGTCACCCACCGAGCCCACGTACGACATCATGGTGCGCACGGGCAAACTCGTTGGGCGGGCCGTTGCCTCCGTGTGCAATGCGCTCGATCTCGATCTGGTGGTGGTGGGCGGCTCTGTTGCGCTTGGTTTCGGCGCCACGTTCTTCAACGCTGCACAAGACAGCTTGTCCGAGCACTGCCAACTCAGTTTTTCGCGTGGGGTGCGCATTACGCCCGCTCGGCTCGAAGACCGCGGTCCCCTGATCGGTGCCGGCGCCGTGGGAATGCGCGGCATGCACCGCAATGCGCGGGGCGCCTCCGCCCGCTGATTTACCCGGTGCCATGTTGCTCGGGGCTACATTCGTCGCATGGTACGTCTGCTCAGTGACTTTCAGGATCGATCCGATGGGGTTGCGGTTATCGATGCCGTGGGAGACACCACGTGGGGCGAACTCAACGAACGCTCGAACCGTTTGATCGATGTATTGCGGCGCGCCGGCGTGCAGCCCGGCGATCGGGTTGCGCTGCTCGCTGGCAACCGACGCGAAATTGAAGAGGTCTACGTGGCTTGCGCCAGCGCCGGTTGGCTCGCGGTTCCGATCAACTGGCACTTCGCTCCCGACGAGATTGCCTACGTGCTCGACGACAGCGGCTCGCGGGCGTTCATCGTCGATGGCGAGCTTGAGGCTGTGGCAACTCAGGCGTTGGCGTTGACCCCCGATGCAGTGCCTCTCTGCCGCCTCATCATGTCGCCAACGCCGACCCCCGAATTTGCTTCGTACGAAGAAGTGCTTGGTGCAGCGAATCCGGCAGAGCCCGACGACCAGATGCTCGGTGGGGTGATGTTCTACACCTCCGGCACAACAGGCCGACCCAAGGGCGTGAAGAACACGGCGTTCACGCTTGGTGCGCCTCCCGAAATCATGAAGCTCAGCGCAGGGGCGATGGCCTCGGTTGGTATTCCGACGCCCGGGCTCACGTTGCTATGCGGGCCGCAATATCACTCGGC
>JAPKZR010000263.1 GCA_026393695.1 Actinomycetota bacterium | reverse complement strand
GGCCAACGTCTCGAATAACGCCAGCACGTTGGCGGCGCCGATGCCGACGCGGTGGCCAGTGCGCGAGATGAAACCAAGCTGCACGCCCAAGTCGGGGTCGCGCAGCGTGAAGAACTGTTCGTGGCCGTTGGCGTCGACAACCACCTCGGTGAGCAGGGGAGCGTCGACCGCGGCGAGCGCAGCGCGGGCGTAGCCAGCGTTGAGTACATCGATAGCCAAATGCTGAATACCGCTTCCGTGCTTGGCGAGATATGCCTTCACGGCATCGCCAGCTTCGGGGCCAACGAGAACCATGGTGACGCCACCGGCAGCAACCACTCGCATGCCGACCGAGTGGCCTTCAAGTGGGTTCACCCGATGGAAGCCGAGGTGCTCGGTGAACGTTGCTTCGGATGCATCGAGATCGTGTACCGCAATGACCACGTGGTCGATGCGAGTGGCCACAGTATCGAGCGCCGAACGAGCGCTCTCGGGGGCGGCTGCTTTGTCGGGAGCGGCATCGGGCCGAGTGCCGGCTACCTCAATGCGGTGGGTCTCGCCGAGCAACACTCGGAAAACCTGTTCGGCGAAATCGGGGTCGACGCCGATATCAATAGCCCACTGCCGACGACTGGTCAGTACATCGCGAACGCGAGCTGGCTGGATGACCGGAGTGTCGGAGCCCTCTTTTACCTTGGCGACTTCGCGACAGATGTCGATGCGTGCAGCAAGTACTTGGACGAGTTGACGATCGAGCGCATCGATTTCGGCGCGAAGTTCGGGGAGGCCTCTCATCGCATAGACCGTAGCGACTGGCTCAGTGAATCAACGTGTTGCGCGACGCTGCGAAGCGTGCCAACGCAAGAGCACGCGCTCGAGCACGCTGATCGAGGTGAGCGCAATGGCGCCCAAGATGGCCGAACAGAACACGGTGGACCACAGCGGCAACGCGGCGTTGGCTGCCAATGCTTTGCGGCCAGTGGCACCAAGACCGTTGTTCGATAACGCGCCGCCCTCGGTGTAGTACACGGCAGCGAGCGACAGACCCACTGCGAATCGGGCAGCGGTAAAGAGACTGGGCAGCGCACCCGGCAGGCGCACGCGCCACATGGTTTCCCACGATGAGGCGTTGACGCTGCGCAATACCTCGAGCGAAGCGGGGTCGGCCGAACGCAGGCCTGTCATGCTCGCAAACGCGAACGCTGGCACGCACACGAGCGTGGCGACGAAGAGCACGGGCTTGGTGCCGCCGCCGATCCACAGCACGACCGAGGCGCTGTAGGCAACCCACGGCGTGACCTGAATCAAGATGAGCACTGGTTGTGCCGCTTCTTCGAACCAGCGCGACGCCGCCATCAGCGCGCCGAACGCAAGCCCGATGACGAGCGCGATCAACAACGCTTTCAGCGCATCGGCCCCGGTTTGATAGGTGGCGCGTGGAAAGCCGGTGCTTTCCGTGAAGAGGTAGCGCAGGATCTGCGACGGCGGGCGCAACGCGTAGGTGGGCACATTGCCCACGCGCACCAACAGTTCCCACAGCCCAAAGAAGGCCGCGACACCGAGAATTGGCGCGAGTAGCGAGCGGATCTTCATCGGGTCACTGACGATTCGGGGGCCATTGCGATACGTAACGAGTCACGTAATGCGGTGACGTTGGCGAAGAACTCTGGAGTGTCTTCGAGTTGCGGTACACGTGGTCGCGGCGAGGCAATGTCGTGAATGGCGGCCACGCGACCTGGACGTGCGGTGAGCACGGCCACGCGGTCGCTGAGGTACGCGGCTTCGGCGAGTGAGTGGGTGACAAACACGACAGCCGCACCGGAGCTCTGCCAGAGATCGAGCAAGAGATGGCGCATCTCGAACCGGGTGATTTCGTCGAGCGAGGCGAAGGGTTCGTCCATCAACAAGATGGGAGCGCCGAGCGCGAAGGCGCGAACCAATGCGACGCGTTGTTGCATGCCGCCCGACAGTTCGTGGGGGAGCGCATCTTCGAATCCGGCGAGTCCGACGCGTGCGAGCAGCGCGCTGGTGTCAACCGTGGTGGCCGGGTTCGCCGAGCGATTGACCTGGGTGAGTAATTGCACGTTGGCAGCGACCGTGCGCCACGGCAACAACGCTGGAGACTGCGGTACCCAGCCGAGCAACTTGCGGCGGCGGGCATCGGCGGGCGAACCGCCCTCGACCACCACTTCGCCCGCGGTGGGCTGCTCGAGTCCGGCAATGATGCGCAGCAATGTGGTCTTACCGCTGCCCGATGCGCCCAACAGCGTGAAGAATTCGCCGGGTCGTACAGTGAGCGAGATATCGCAGAGCGCGAGCAACTGACCAAATCGTTTACTCACGCCCGTCAGGCGTATTGCAGCGGTTTCGGCACTCACGGACTACGACCGTAGCGGCGCCGAGGTTGCCAGCGGCGTACTGCGGCTCTAGCCTTGCAACGTCCGTCAGGGCTCTCGGCAACGAGTGCGCTCGCGTGATGCCACCAAGCCGCTGGCTCGGGGCGACCTCCTTATGGAAGGCATGAACATGGAAAAGCAGACAGTAATTGGCGAGCACAAGCTTCACGACAGCGACACCGGGTCACCCGAAGTCCAGATCGCATTGCTCACCGCTCGTATCAATCACCTCACCGATCACCTCAAGATGCACAAGAAGGATCACCACAGCCGTCGTGGTCTCTTGATGCTCGTTGGTCGTCGTCGCAGCATGCTCGACTACGTGAAGAACCGCGATGTTCAGCGCTACCGCGACATCATCGCCAAGCTCGGCCTGCGCCGCTAACACAGCTCACACCGCTCACACAGCCTCAACGCTGTCTGCGTCGCTTCGGCGGCGTCGAGCAGAACTGAAACCCGATCGGTCTTCATCCAACTAAGGTGCCCTTGCGCGCAGCGCCATCAGCTGATGGCCGCGTCAGAGCGACCAGAGGTGTGTGTATGAAGTCCGAACTCGACGACGTTCCCCAGACAATCGTCGGTATCTCATTCGACGATCGCTTTCGAGCGCATGAGTTCATGACCGCAGCGTCGCGTCTCGCATCGAAACATCTCATCCGGATACACGACGCCGTCATCGTCACCAAGGACGACGCCGGGGTCTCGCATGTTGTCGAGACGGTCGACCCATCGCCAGGCAGATCCGCTGCGTCGGGCGCGATGTGGGCGGGCTTGATCGGTCTCTTCGTGGCTGGTCCCGTTGGCTGGATAGCGGGCGGAGTCATCGGCGCGGGGGCCGGGGCCATCACCGCCAAGGTCGTCGACTTCGGCGTGCCCGACGAATGGGTTGCGTGGTTTCGTGAGGCGGTCGAGACAGGCACCACCACGGTTGTTTTGCTGCTCACCGAGGTCGATATGAACGCCCTCGTCGACGAGGTTGCTCGCTTCGCCGGCGCGCACCTGGTGTACGCCAACCTCGACGCGCTCAGCTTCGATCGCATTTCAGCGGCCTTGTCGGGATCACATCCCGCGCCAGCCAACGAATCCGCCACCTAAACCACCAACTCGCCCGCCCGGCCACCAACTCGCCCGAACAAGCCCGCATGGGCGCGATTTGGGACAGCTGCTGTCCCAAATCGCGCCCAGGTAAATGGGGTGCGGGATGCGCGGGTGGGTGGCTACCATGCGCGGGTGCTCACCACGCCCACGAACGCTCCACGCCGCGTGCACTATGCGTGGGTCATCTTTGTTACTGCGTTCATCACGTTGCTTGGAGCCGCCGGATTCCGGTCGACCCCGGCGATTCTGATCGATCCGCTCCGCGACGAATTCGGATGGACACGCAGCACTGTCGGCACTGCAGTGAGCATCAACGTCATTTTGTTTGGATTGATGGGACCGTTCGCTGCGGCCCTGCAGTTGCGATACGGATTGCGCCGCATCACCATCGGAGCGCTTGCGGTGATCAGCCTCGGTGCGCTGGGCACCACCCAGATGAGCGCACCGTGGCACCTGTTCTTGTTGTGGGGCGCGGTCGTTGGCGCTGGCTCAGGATGCATGGCCACTGTGTTTGCCTCAACCGTGGCCGCCCGCTGGTTCGTGGCCCGACGCGGCCTGGTCACCGGAGCACTCACCGCTGCAACGGCGAGCGGGCAGTTGATCTTCCTGCCGCTGCTCACTCGCTTGGCCGACAACTACGGATGGCGATGGGTTGGGCTCTCGATCGCGCTGTGCGCGCTGGCGGTCATCCCGATCGTGGCGTTGTTCTTGCGCAACTCGCCCGCCGAGATGGGGCTGCTGCCATACGGCGCGTCGGCCGATTACGAACCGCCGCTATCGATGACCAACCCGATTTCGGCGGCCTTTGGGGCGTTGAACGAAGCGCGACGTGATGGCATCTTTTGGCTGCTGTGGGGCTCGTTCTTCGTGTGCGGATTATCGACGACCGGTTTGGTGCAGGTGCACTTTTTGTCGGCGGCGCACGACCATCACCTCTCCGGCAGCACGGCAGCGGGCTACTTGGCGCTGATCGGCGTCTTCGATGTGGTGGGCACCGTGACCAGTGGATGGTTCACCGATCGCTACGACCCAGCCAAACTGCTCGTGTTCTACTACGCCTTTCGCGGGCTGAGCCTGTTGGTGCTGGACCCGGCGCTGGCCTCGGGTGGATATGGCCTGCTCGGCTTCATGGCGTTTTATGGGCTCGATTGGGTGGCCACGGTTCCGCCGACGGTGGCGTTGTGCGTGCAGCGCTTCGGCGTACAGCGCGGCCCGTTGGTGTATGGCTGGGTGTTTGCTGGCCACCAACTCGGCGGAGCCGTTGCCGCTGCCGGGGCTGGATACCTGCGCGACCTCACCGGCAGCTATCGGTCGTCGTTCATTGTTGCGGGTGCTTTTTGCATCATTGCAGCGGTTGGAGCATCGCGAATGACGGGCTCGAGAGCTCACCCTGTCGAGGCGCCGAAAGCGCCTGTCGGCGTCTGACGCAGCGTTCACGCGGCGTTGGTGCCGGTGTGGCGGGGGTCGCTATGACACCGATCGAGGCCGTGTGCTGGTAAGGTTCCGTCCGGCGCAGGTTGTTCTTGCGCCAAATTAACCATCAGAGCGGACAACTGGATCGGTTGTCAGTCGCCTCTGCCGGTGCTCCCGAGCCGCCTCGTTCACACGTATGGGCCCGCGGTCGCAGTACCGACATCGCCGACTGGGAACCGGCCTCCGCTCCAACCGTCGAGGCGCGAGAAAAAACGCGCCCGATTGAAAGGAGCTCGCCATGGCTGACGCCATACGAGTGTCGGGTGCCGTTTCCGGTACCGACAAGACCATGTCCTTCGAGACCGGCAAACTTGCTCAGCAGAGCCAGGGAGCGGTGTTGGCCAGCATTGGCCGTACCACCGTTCTCGCCACTGCAAACGCAGCAAAAGATGTCCGTCCCGGAATGGACTTCTTCCCACTGACCGTCGATGTCGAAGAGCGTGCATACGCAGCCGGAAAAATCCCCGGTTCGTTCTTCCGCCGCGAGGGTCGCCCAACCGAGGCTGCCATTCTCACGTGCCGTCTCACCGACCGCCCATTGCGCCCATGTTTCCCCGACGGGTTCCGTAACGAGACCCAGATCGTGCTCACCATCCTTGGTGCCGATCAGGAAAACCCACACGACGTGTTGGCCATCAACGCTGCTTCGGCATCGTTCATGATCAGCGGCATCCCATTCGACGGCCCAATCGGCGCCGTTCGTATTGCCTTCAGCCAAGACGGCGAATGGATTCCTCACCCCACCTATGCCGAGGGTGCAGCAGCTACCTTCGAGCTCGTCGTCGCTGGTCGCCAGCTCGACAACGGCGATGTGGCCATCATGATGGTCGAAGCCGGTGGCACCGAGAAGAGCTTTGCTTACTACGCCGATGGTGCGCCAAAGGTCGATGAAGCAGTTCTCGCCGGTGGCCTCGAGGCCTGCAAGGTGTGGATCAAAGAGTCCATTGGCCTGCAGCGTCAGCTCGTCGCCAGCGTCATCGCCACCAAGGGCCCAATCACGCCATTGCAGTTCACTGCTCAGCTCGATTACGCCCCTGAGGTTCTCGAAGCCGTTTCTGGTGTGGCAACCGAGGCCTTGGCCCACGCCATCACCATCAGCGCCAAGGCTGACCGCAATGCGGCCACCGACGCAGCAGCTGCCATCGCCATCACCGCATTGTGCGGCGAGGGTGGCAAGTTTGCGGGCCGTGAGAAGGAAGTCAAGGAAGCCGTTCGCAGCCTCACCAAGAAGCTGGTGCGCAAGCGCATCGTCGACGAAGGCATGCGCATCGATGGTCGTGGCCCACGCGACCTGCGTCCGTTGAGCTCAGAGATTGGCGTCTTGCCAACCGCTCACGGTTCGGGCTTGTTCCAGCGTGGCGAGACTCAGGTCATGAACGTGGCCACGTTGGCCATGCCTCGCATGAACCAGCTGCTCGACACCCTCGATCCAGAGACCCACAAGTACTTCTTGTTCCACTACAACATGGCTCCTTGGGCCAACGGTGAAACCGGTCGTGTGGGTTCGCCAAAGCGCCGCGAAATCGGTCACGGTGCGCTCGCCGCTCGCGCCCTCATCCCAGTGCTCCCAAGCCAAGACGAGTTCAGCTACACCTTGCGCCTCGTGGCCGAAGTGTTGGCCTCGAACGGCTCAACGAGCATGGCTTCGGTCTGCTCGGGCAGCTTGGCGCTGATGGAAGCTGGCGTGCCAATCAAGGCTCCAGTAGCCGGTATCGCCATGGGCTTGGTCTACGCCGAAGGCAAGTACACCACCCTCACCGACATCCTCGGAGCCGAAGACGCCTTTGGCGACATGGACTTCAAGGTGGCCGGCACATCGGATGCAATCACCGCACTGCAGCTCGACACCAAGATCGACGGCATCCCTGCCGACGTGTTGATCTCGGCGTTGGCTCAGGCCAAAGAGGCCCGCGATGCAATCCTCGCCAACATGAATGCCTGCATCAGCGAGGCACGCAGCGAAGTTGCCGAGACTGCACCAAAGATCATCTCGGTCACCGTGCCGCTCGACAAGGTCGGCGAGATCATCGGGCCAAAGGGCAAGGTCATCAACACCATCCAGCAAGAGACCGGCGCCGACATCAATGTCGACGACGACGGCGTGGTTGGCATTGTGACCATCGGTTCGGTCGATGGCTTCCGTGTTGAAGAAGCCAAGGCTCGCATCTTGAGCATCATCGACCCACCAAAGGCCGATGTCGGAGCTGTCTACATGGGCCGTGTTGTGAACATCACCAAGTTCGGTGCGTTCGTCAACATCCTCCCAGGCCGCGACGGCTTGTTGCACATCTCGAAGTTGGGTCGCGGCAAGCGCATCAACGCTGTCGAAGACGTGCTCACCTTGGGCGATGAGATCGAAGTCCGCGTCGACGAGATCGACGACAAGGGCAAGGTCAGCCTGTCGCCAGCAGGCGATCCACCAGTCGAAGGTTCGGGCGACGGTGGCGAGTCCACCGAGCGCGGCAGCGAGCGTGCACCACGCAGCGATCGTGGAGATCGCGGCGATCGTGCCGATCGTGGTCCACGCCGCAGCGCCGACTCGACAACCTCCGACACGGTCACGGTGAGCTTCGAAGATGCGTTCGACGACGAACTTCGTGGCGAGCTCGGCGACCTCGGTCCAGCGAGCGAGGCCCCAGCGGCCGACCGCCCACCCCGTCGTGACGGCGGCGGCGATCGTGGCGGCCGTGGCGATCGTGGACCACGTCGTCACCGTTAGCTCACACTGAACTGCGCTCGGCTCTGCCGAGTTTGATTCACTCAATGGCCGTTGGTCACGCCTCGGGGCGCGACCAACGGCCATTGTCATTCGCCGCCGAGGTCGGCGATGCGTGGAGCCGCCCCTAGAGTCTTTGCATCAGCGATTCATCTGCAGCGAGCGCTCTTCGCATCACGCAATTGTCCAACGGCCTCACTGTGGCCACCGAGGAAGTCAAGGGTGCGCTCTCGATCTCTGCCGGCGTCTGGGTGGGTGTTGGGGCTCGCGACGAACCCGAGCATCTGTCGGGTGTGAGCCACTTTCTTGAGCACCTGTTGTTCAAGGGCACCGCTACTCGTTCGGCGCGTGAGATCAGCCAGACGGTCGATCGTGTTGGTGGCGACATCAACGCTTTCACCACCAAGGAGTACACGGCGTATTACTGCCGTCTGCCCGCCCGTCACCAGGGTCTGGGCATCGGCCTGCTGGGCGAAGTTGTCACCTCACCTGCGTTGCGTGACGACGACATCACCAACGAGCGCCAAGTGATTCTCGAAGAACTCGCGATGGACGACGACAGCCCCGACGATGTTGCGCACCGCGCTTTCATGCGTCACCTGTTTCCTAACCATCCCCTCGGTCGCGAAACCGCTGGCTCGCCAGACACCGTCGAATCGGTAACTCCCGACGATGTGCGCAACTTCTTCAAATCGCATTACCGCGGTGGTTCGTCGGTGGTGGCAATTGCAGGTCCGCTCGATCACGACGAAACGCTGCGCCAAGTAGAAGCAGCATTCGGTGGGTTGCCTTCGGGCGATGGCACCGTGGCTCGCAGTGGCGCTGCTTCGGCAAGTTCGGGCGAGGTTGTGCAAGACGACACCGAGCAGGTGCATCTGATCTTGGGCATGCAAGCGTTGCAACGTGATGACGCCGACCGCGAGGCGCTCGATGTTGTGAACCATGTGTTCGGTGGCGGTCTTTCAAGTCGATTGTTTGACGAGATCCGCGAGCGTCGTGGGCTTGCCTACAGCGTGTACAGCGGCGCCACCGCGTATGCCGATGCTGGCGCGTTCACCATCTATGCGGGCACCCAACCGGTGCATGCCGCCGAGGTCATGGGCCTCATCTACGAACAGCTTGATCTGCTGCTCAAAGACGGCATCACCGACGACGAACTCGACATCGCCAAGGGTTACCTCACCGGCGCATTTGAGCTTGGTCTCGAAGACACCGGGTCGCGCATGTCGCGCACTGCCGGCCAGTTGATCACGCTGGGCAAGGTGCGTCCTGTTGCCGAGCAAGTGGCCAAGTGGGAAGCCGTGCAGCAAGCCGATACCCGCAGGGTTATCGAACGCATCCTGAATCAGCCGCTCACCGTTGTGGCCCTCGGGCCCATCGATGCGTCTGACCTTCCTAGTCGGTAGCCGCTAGCCGTTAGTCGCGGGCCCTAGCGCACGCGAAACAGTTACTCATTGTTCGTGCCGACTCGGGCGCTGCTACGTTCACCACCATGAGTGCGCAGGCAATGCCCATCAAAGTTGGAGTCGTCGGAGCCGGTGGCCGCGTGGGGCGCGCCGTATGCGCCGCAGTAGCGGGCGATGCCGATCTTGCGCTTGTTGCCGCGGTCGACCCAAATGCTGTGGGCGAAGCGATCAGCGGAGTCATCGTCGGCGCCGAACTCAAGTGCATTGTCGATGCCGGAGCGCAAGTGGTTGTCGACTTCACAGTGCTCGATGCGGCACGCAAGACCTTGCCGTGGCTAGCGATTCATGGCATCCATGCCGTTGTGGGCACTACCGGATTCTCCGAGGCTGAGGTCGATGAATTTCGTGCAGCGTTCTCGGGTAGCAACTGTTTGATCGCTCCGAACTTCGCAATCAGCGCAGTGCTGATGATGCGCTTCGCCGAGATGGCAGCGCCATATTTCGAGAGCGCCGAGATCATCGAGATGCATCACGCCGGCAAAGTCGACGCCCCATCGGGCACAGCGGTCAGCACCGCGAAGCGCATGGCCGCAGCATCGTCCGATTGGGCTCCAGATCCCACACGGCACGAGGTCTACCCAGGCGCTCGTGGCGGCAAGGGCCCAGCCGACATCCGCATTCATTCGCTGCGAATTCGCGGCACGCAAGCCCACCAAGAAGTGGTGTTAGGCACGCAGGGCCAGACCCTCACGATTCGCCAAGATAGCTACGACGCGAGCAGCTACATGCCGGGGGTGTTGTTGGCGTGCAAGCGAGTGAGCTCGCATCCGGGCGTGACGCTAGGCCTCGATGGATTCCTCGACCTCTAGTAGCGGTGCCGCAGCGCTGAGAGGACTAGCCGAGCGACGCAGCGAATTACTCGCTGGGCATAGGTGGGGGAGGAGGCGCCGATGCGCGTCGGGCAGATTGCACAATCGAGACGATGAAGAACGCGGAGACGAGGTACCACTGGTACTTCTCGATCCAGTCGAGCGCCTGCTTGAGTTGTGAGTCGAAGGCACGAGCTGCGATCCAGACCCAGGCGAGCCTGAATGCGATGCCAATGGACACGAAGACTCCGAAGCGACGCGCAGGCATGCGGCGCTGCCCAACGAGCGCACACACGATGTTGCTGCCTGGCATGAAGAGCACGAGTGGTCCGCCAGCACGGCTGGCCGTGCGCTGCAACCAGCGAAGCGTTGCCGGTGGCTCGCCGCCGGCCTGACGCTCGAGCCAACGAAAACCGCGGTCGCCGTACCAATAGCCGAGGGCATAGCAGAGCCACGCAGCGGCTGAGATTCGTACGAAGCCGATGACGGCATAGGCAATTGGATTCACGTTGGCGGGTACTGCGAACAGCAGATGACGAATGCGAGATGACAATGCCAGAACCAACTCGGGGCTGTGCTTGACCATCGATGGAGCGATGATGCTGCCCACTTGGGTGCATGCCACCAGTGCCGCGAATGACGAGACCAACAGCACGAGTCGGCGGTCTCGGCGCCCAAGATTTTCGTTCTCTAGTGCCACGATTTCTTCCACAGAGTGGCGACCCTACCGGACTTGTTGGCTCAGTTGCTTTGTGTCCTAATCTGCAAGGACCCCTTCAGAGAAGACAGTTGTATGACCAATCTCAGCACGCGCATCCGTCTCGTCGTATCCGCAACCTTGGTGGCCATTGCCGCCACGGGTTGTGCGCCCGATCCGAGCGACGCCCCAACGGCCTCGCAGTCGGCCGTTGCGGTCACCAATGCCCCCGACCTAGTGAAGACCGGTGTGGTCGTGCGGGTGACGGTTATTGACAACAACTTCCGCCCGAAAAAATCAACTGCCAAGGTCGGCGACACGGTCACGTTCGTGAACAAGGGCAAGAACGATCACAACGTGCTGCCGAAGACCGGCACCGACTGGGGCACCGACGTAAACGGTCTCAAGCCCGGTGAGTCGTATAGCTACGTGTTCAGTAAGCCCGGCGTGTACCCCTTTTATTGCTCGATCCACGGAACAAGCAAGGTCGGCATGGTCGGAACCATTACGGTGTCCGAGTAATCAACATTCAAGGGGAGAGTTCATGACGAAGATGGTGCGATTTCTCGCGGCGGCAACGCTGCTCACGCTCGCAGCCGGATGCTCGAGTTCAACAACATCTACAGGCACCACAAATGCCTCAGATGTCTCGACGCAGCCAACACAGCCGGCCGATAGCGCGACGCCAACAGCGGGAGCCACGATCAACGTTCCCGCCGATGTTGCCACTATTCAGGGCGCTGTCGACAAGGCCAAGCCTGGCGATCTCGTTCTGATCCAGCCAGGTGTGTACAAAGAGGCCGTCACGGTTGAAACCGAGAACCTCACCATTCGCGGCATTGATCGCAACACCACGATCCTTGATGGCAACTTCGAGTTGAACAACGGCATCAAGGTCGTTGGCGCCAACGGCGTGGCTATCGAGAACCTCACCGCCCGCAACTACACCAAGAATGGCTTCTTCTGGACCGGTGTCACCGGCTACCGCGGTTCGTACCTCACAGCGTTCCGCAACGGCGACTACGGCATCTATGCCTTCTTGTCGTACAAGGGTCAGCTTGAGCACAGCTATGGCGCAGGTAGCCCCGATGCTGGCTTCTACATCGGTGGTTGCTACCCATGCGACGCGCTGATCAACGACGTCACCAGTGAGTACAACGGGCTCGGCTACTCGGGTACCAACGCTGGTGGCAACTTGGTCATCGTGAACTCGATCTTCCGCTTCAACCGCGCTGGCGTTGTGCCAAACAGCGGTAGCTACGAACTGTGTTACCCCGAGCGCGCCACCACCGTGGTCGGCAACGTGGTGTACTCAAACAACCAGCCTGATACTCCCGCTATCGATGTGTCGTTGTTGGCAATGGGCAACGGAATCCTTGTGGCCGGTGGCGTGAACAACAACATCGAACGCAACCTCGTGTTCGACCACGACAAGACCGGCGTCGGACTTGTGCCGTTCCTTGAGCAAGACCCCAACGATGCTGAGCCAAGCCAGGACACCTGGGATCGCGCCTGCGCCGACACCGAAAATGATCCAGCGCCTGACCCATCAACTGTGCCGGCAGCAGTGCTGTGGAGCCCATTCAACAACCGCGTCATTGGCAACGTGCTCGAGAACAACCGCGTTGCCGATATTGCTGTCGACACCGTCGACGTCGATCTGTCAACGCTTGGCAACTGCTTCAGTGGCAACACCTTCAAGACGTCGGCTCCGCTCGACCTTGAAAAGCTTGGGCCATGTGATGCTGCTGGAAACGGCGGCGACTGGACCGCGGGTTCGCTCAACGTGATCAGCTGGTTGGCCGACGTGCACCCACCATCGCAGGACTACAAGACATCGTCGCCTGAGCCACCAAGCCAGACGAACATGCCCGATGCGGCTACCGCGCCTGCACGCCCGGCAACCGATGTTCCAGAAAAAATCGACGTAGCGGCGATCAAGGTGCCCGCAAAACCAGCACCGTGATTTCCGTAGTGCGCGGTGGTCGATTGACCATCGCTGTGTTGTTGTCGTTGAGCGTCGTTGCCTGCACCCGTGCGGGCAACGACGCCAGCACAACCGTGTCCGATTCCACTGCTGCGTTGAATCGTCCACTGGCGGGCGCTCCCGACAAGCCGGTCGCAGGCCCTCAGGGTCGTGTGCCGCAGTTTCTGGTTGAGTGTCCGTTGAGCCACACGTCGTACGACGATCCCATCGTGTTTCCCAATGCGCCGGATGCCTCGCATCTGCACGCGTTTTTCGGCAACAACGGAACCAACGCGGCGAGCACCTACGAGTCGTTGCTTGCTGGCACTACCAACTGCGATCAGCCAGCCGACACGGCCGCGTACTGGGTGCCGGCGTTGATGCAGGGCGACACGATGATCACGCCGATCAAGAGCGTTGCCTACTACCGGCCGGGCGAAGGTGTTGACCCAACTGCGGTGCAGCCGTATCCGCCTGGTCTCAAGATCGTTGCTGGCGACGGCGGCGCCGAGCAACCGCAAAATACCGCTGTGGTTGCATTCACCTGCGGTACAGCAATTCGACGCGAAGTACTGCCTCCCTCGTGTCCCGAGCATCGGCCGTTGCGGATGATGGTCACGTTTCCCGATTGCTGGGACGGCGTGAACCTAGATAGCGACGACCACGCTTCACACATGACCTACAGCAGCGGCGGTGCTTGCCCGGCTACGCATCCGGTGCCCGTGGCGCAGTTGCAGTTTTCTGTTGACTATGGCTTTAGCGGCGACCCCGCCGGCCTGTCGCTATCGAGCGGCTCGATGCTCACCGGGCACGCCGACTTCCTCAACAGTTGGGCGCAAAACAAACTTGTCGCCGAGATCGGGTCATGCCTGCATCGCAAGGTTGTCTGCGGCATCACGAGCGGTCGCGTCTAGATCCTTTTTGCCAATCGTTGCTCCGAGCGATGGCATCTGTTCTAAGATTGCCGCTTCGACTCCAAGGGGGAGACAAACCATGAAAATGCGTACATACGCAGCACTGGCCGTTGCCGGTGCACTCTCAATCAGCGCTTGTGGCAGCGATGCCAAAGTCACGCCAGCAACCGATGCAACTGACACTTCAGTTGCCACCGGTGACACTGCTGGTGCCGGCGCAATCGACTGCAAGCCTGTCAAGGCCGGCGAGTTGACTGTGGTCACCAGCCTTCCTGGCCCGAACTTCTGGGGCACAACCGACGCCGAAGTCGACCCTGACAAGATCAGCAGCGGCATCGAGTTCGACCTCGCCACGCTCATCGCAGCCAAGTGCGGCCTCACGATGAAGTTCCGCAACGAAGGCTTCGATGCCATTGTTGCTGGCCAGGTCGCAGGCGACAGCTACGACATCGCGTTGTCACAGGTGACTATCACCGAAGACCGCGCCAAGGTCGTCGACTTCTCCACTGGCTACTTCAAGAGCGATCAGGGCTTGCTCGTCAAGGCCGGCACCACCGCCGCAACCTTCGACGATGTGAAGAAGCTCACCATTGGTGTGCAGGCCTCAACCACCGCCGAGTTCTACTTCACTTCGGGTGAGGTCGCTGGCTGGACGCTCGACAACACCAAGGTCTTCCCTGACCTGTCGTCGGCATACGCAGCGCTCAACGCTGGCCAGGTCGATGGCATCGTCATCGACACACCAATCAACCTTGGTCAGGCCTCGCAGTCAGACGGCAAGCTCGAAGTCATTGGTCAGTTCAAGACCGGCGAAGAGTACGGCGCCATCTTTGGCCTCGGTAACGGCAAGAAGGCAATCTTCGATCCGATCCTGCAGGGTCTCATGGATGACGGAACGATCAACGGTCTCATCGCCAAGTACCTCGGCGGCGACCCAAGCACCGTGCCATTCATCGATGTGCCTGTTCCAACAGCCACGTCGTAAGTAATTTCGTTGAACCAGACGTCAGCGTTCACCGGCCCACCCGCTGAAAAGCGGGTGGGCCGTGTGCTCACTTACCGGGCTGGCGCGGTGGCAAGTTTGTTCTTCCCGCCCGCCGGAATCCCTGCGTTGGTGCATTCCCTTCGAGCCCAACGGCTTGCAGAAAAGGGCGAGATCGAACTCGCCCGTGAGCATGGCGAAAAGGCTCGCAACTGGGCCTGGTATTCGGTTGGCGTGGGCCTGACGGTCTATGTCGTAGCGGCCCTCGTTGGGCTGTTGTTTGCAAACCACGGCAGCGTGCGCGTGGTGTATTTCGCGTGGTCCATCCTCACCGATGGCAGCGCGTGGCACTCGATGATCAAGGGCTTCTGGATCAACATCCAGGTGTTCCTCATCGCTGAGGTCATTGTGTTGGTGTGGGCGTTGTTTGTCGCCGTGGTCCGCTTGTTGCCGGGCCCAGCGTGTCGTCCATTGAGATTTCTTGCCACCGTCTACGTCGATGCGTTTCGTGCATTCCCGGCGATTCTGGTGGTCTACATTGTGGGCTTGGGCCTGCCGCAGGCCAATCTTCCGCTCGTTGGGCATCTGTCCGACATGCAATATGTGATCTTCGCTCTGTCGCTCACCTACGGGGCCTACGTGTCCGAGGTGTATCGCTCGGGCATCGAATCAATCCACTGGAGTCAGGTTGCCGCCGCCCGTTCGCTCGGTCTGTCGTACTCGCAGACCATGCGATTTGTGGTGGTGCCGCAGGCAGTCAGGCGTGTTGTTCCGCCGTTGCTCAACGACTTCATCGGCTTACAGAAAGACACCGCAATCATCTCGGTCATCGGCGTGCTCGATGTTGTGAGCCGTGCGCGGTTCATCAACAACGCCAAGGGTTCGCTCACGGCGTACTCGATGGCAGCGTTGCTGTTCTTGATGGTCACCATTCCGTTCACGCGTTGGCTCGAATGGTTGCAGAACCGCCGCCAGGCCCGAACCCAAGGTGGTCGCTGAGCCATGGCCTTTCTCGAGATCAATCAGGTGTTCAAGCGCTTTGGCCAAGTAGAAGTGCTGCGTGGCATCGACCTCGACGTCGATCTTCACCAAGTGGTCTGCCTCATCGGTGCGTCCGGCAGCGGTAAGAGCACTCTGCTGCGTTGTATCAATGCGCTTGAGGTCATCGACGGCGGCGAGATCCGCCTCGACGGCGACCGTGTGAGCGGACGGGGCATCGACGTCGACGCGCTTCGCCAAGAAGTTGGCATTGTCTTTCAGAGCTTCAACCTGTTTCCGCACATGCGCGTCATCGACAACATCACGCTGGCGCCGCGCAAGGTGTTGGGCGTCAACCAAGACGAAGCCGAAGCCAAAGCAATGGCACTCCTCAGTCGCGTCGGTCTCGCCGAAAAAGCAACCGACTATCCAGATCGGTTGTCGGGAGGCCAGCAACAGCGTGTGGCCATCGTGCGCGCGTTGGCGATGGACCCCAAGCTGATGTTGCTCGACGAGATCACCTCAGCACTCGACCCCGAGTTGGTGGCCGAGGTGCTCAACATCGTGCGTGATCTTGCCAGCGAGGGAATGACGATGATGTTGGCAACCCACGAGATGGGTTTCGCCAAAGAGGTGTCGTCAAAGGTTTGCTTCTTGCACCAGGGCGTGATTCTCGAAGAGGGCCCGCCCGAGAAGATCTTTGGCGATCCGTCCGAAGACCGCACCCGCGAGTTCCTCAAGCGCATCGTCGACGCCGGCCGCCTCTAATCGTCACGAAGTTGCTGGCCGCTACCCCTTGACAGTGAGACGAAATTCTCTTATCGTCTCACCTTGTGACTCCGGCCGAAACCCGCATTCTTGATGCCACCAAGGTGTGCTTCGAGCGTTGGGGTATCGCCAAAGTGAGCATCGACGACATCGCTGCAGAAGCGGGCGTATCACGGGCCACGCTGTATCGCATGTTCCCGGGCGGCAAAGATGTCGTGTTCGAAGCGTTGCGCGTACGCGACCTCGAGGAGTTCTTCGCCGAACTCGAAAAGGCAGTGGGTGGCGTTACCGATCTCGAAGACCTCATCGTGCGCGCTGTCGTGGTGGCTACACGCGAACTTCGCAGCGACTACCACTTGGCCATCATGTTGGCCTCTGAGCCCGGCGATGCGTTGTCGCAACTCACCGTGCAGGGCCTGCCGCGCATTATCCGGATGGCCTCGATGTCGTTCGCACCATTGGTCGAGCCGTACCTCGGTCGCAAGAGCGCCGCTCGTCTCGTCGAGCTGCTTGCCCGTCTTGTGATCTCTTACTTCTTGGCGCCGTCAGATCTTGTTGATCTCGCCGACGCCCAGTCAGCCCGCCGTTTTGTTCGGGCTCATGTTCTCCCAGCATTCCAGATAGTTCCGTCAGACCAAACCCTTCAACTAGTAGTTGCAAATACATCAGGAGTTCCACAATGACCATCGTGCACAACGACAATGTGTCGATTCTCGGCCGCGCCGAGATCAACGACATCGACGCGATTCTCGCGATCCCGACCACCGATGCCGACGAAGTCATGCACATTGTCCAGAACAATGCTGACTCGATCTTCACGTGGGATTATTCGCTCTCGCGCCCAGCGCTGCGCAAGCTCTACGAGAAGGCCAAGACTGGC
>JAPKZR010000287.1 GCA_026393695.1 Actinomycetota bacterium | reverse complement strand
GGGCTACTTCGCATCACGCGTTGCAGCAATGGGAGCAGTGCCGGTTGAAGTAGTCATGGCCACCTTCTACAACTTTCATCCGGGCCTCGTTCGGGCGAGCATGCACGATGCGTGGACCGTCACCACACCAGAGGCGATGCTCAGCGCCCGGCTCAACGCCGTGAACACATCACTCACGCGAGCCTTCGGGCCCGAGGTACTTAACTCTGCCGAACTCGCCGAAGCGGCCGGCCTCACGCGTCGCGCTGCGCTGATTGCGTGCGAGCACCCTGAGGGCCGACCATTGTTCGCCGCGCATGCCTCGCTGCCGTGGCCCACCGAACCTCACCTTGAACTGTTCCACGGCCAGACCTTGCTGCGCGAGTTCCGCGGCGATGGCCACATCGCTGCGCTCATGCTCGAAGGGCTCAGCGGCCTCGAAGCCTTGATCTCGCATGCAGCAAGTGGCGATGTACCCGCCGCCGCACTCAAGGCCACCCGCTCATGGAGCGACGCCGAGTGGGACGCCGGTGTGCAGGCAATGGCCGCACGCGGCCTCGTGAATCCCGACGGATCCTTCACCGATGCGGGACGCGCCCAACGCCAATGGATCGAAGACCGAACCGACCAAAGCGCCCTCGCTCCCTATCTCGAAATAGGCGACGACGCTGCGCTGACCTTGCGCGGCACCGGCAAGAAGCTCACCGAACTCGTGATGGCCGCCGGACTTCTTACCTTCGATCCTCGCCGTCTCGTAGACGCTGATTGACCCAACCCCACTATCGTGTCGGGCGATGGCGCATCGATATCTGTGGACCCCACTACAACTCGGACCCGTGTCCACACTGAACCGCATTGTGTTCAGCGCGCATCTCACCAACTACGCGCTCGACGGCAAGCCCACTGAGCAACACGCTGCGTATTACGCCGCACGCGCTGCAGGTGGAACCGGCCTGATCATCACCGAGGAACACTCGACCCACCCCACCGACTGGCCGTACGAGAAGCTCATCCACGGTTTCCACCGAGATGTGATCCCCGGCTACCGCACGATCACCGACGCGGTGCATCGCCACCGCACGCCGATCTTTGCTCAGATCAACCACAACGGTGGGCAAGCCAGCAGCATGTTCAGCCGGCTGCCGGTGTGGGCCCCGTCGCCGGTGGCCGATCCGTTGTTCCGCGAGGTTCCCAAGGCCGTGTCGCTCGCTGAGATCGACGAGATCATTGCTGGCTATGCGCTAGTGGCCGAGCATTGCGCCGAGGGCGGCTTCGATGGCATCGAGCTGCAGTGCAGTCACTCGTCCATCGTGCGTGGATTCCTGTCGCCCGCCACCAACAAGCGCACCGACGACTACGGCGGCTCGTTACAAAACCGGGCGCGCCTCTTGGTCGACATCGTGCATGCCGTTCGTCGTGTCATTGGTAATCGCCTCGCACTCGGAGTGCGCATCTGCGGCGACGAGCTCATCGACGGCGGCACCACCATCGACGAAGCCGTGCAGATCGCGCAGATCGTCGAAGCAACCGGTCAAGTCGATTACATCAACACCTCCATTGGTGTCGCTACGGCAAGCCTGTTCATGATCGAAGCGAGCATGCACATTCCGCCCGGCTACGCGATGTTCATCCCCAGCGCCATTCGCAAAGCGGTAGATCTGCCCGTGGTGGGTGTCGGTCGCTTCAAGGATCCGCTGCAAGCCGAGCGCGCCTTAGCCGAAGGCCACTGCGATCTCGTGGGCATTGTGCGCGGTCAGATCGCCGATGCCGACTTCGCGGCAAAGGCCCGCGCCGGGTCAAGCGACGAAACACGTTTGTGCCTGAGCTGCAATCAGGAATGCGTCGGCCGGATGGGCATGAACCGTTGGCTCGGATGCATCGAGAATCCACGCACGGGTCGCGAAGCCGAATATGTGCGGCGCGAACTCAGCGACAACAAGATCGCTGTCACGCTCGGGCGTTCGTCTGTCGCCGCGCGCAAGCAAGTGATGGTCGTTGGCGCTGGGCCCGGCGGGCTTCAAGCCGCCATCTCAGCGGCACGCGCTGGCCATCAGGTAACCGTCTACGAAAAGCAAGCGGAGGCCGGCGGCCAGGTGCGCCTCGCCGCAAGCGTTCCGAATCGCGCCGAGTTCGGCGACATGATTCGTAACCAACTCACCGAGTGCCGACGTCTTGGCGTGGCCATCGAATACGGCATTGGGGTATGGCCTGGCATTGTCGATGAGCGCAAGCCCGATCATGTGATCGTGGCTACCGGCGCCGAGCCAAACCGACCGTGGTGGGTTCCAGCCGAGGCCGCAAACGTGTGCGATGTGCGTGATGTGCTCGAGGGCACTGCCGAACCATTTGGCGACGTCGTCGTTATCGACGAGATCGGTTTTCACCACGCCACCTCGGTGGGTGAGCTGCTGGCCGACCGTGGTTGCAACGTAGAGATCATCACTAACGGCATGGTCGTCGGGCAAGACCTTGGCATCACCCTCGACATGGAGAACTGGTGGGTGCGGGCAAGCGCTAAGTCGATTACCCAGACCACCGATCTCGTGCCGATGGGCTTCGAAGGCACAACGCTGAACCTGTTGCATCACCCCACCGGCTCGCAGGTGACCCGCACCCCCGACTGGGTGGTGTTGGCAGTGCCGCCGAACCCCGTTGAGTGGCTCTACAAGGCGCTCAAAGATGCAGGCGTCAGCGTGCAACGAGTGGGCGATTGCCTTGCGCCACGACGTGCGCACGCAGCAGTTGTCGACGGCGAACGCGCTGGCTTAGCGATCTAGGCGTAGTTCTCTACGCCGGGCGAGCGCGAGGTCCGCGCTGATGATCGCGCGTGTGATCATCGTGCTCGCGCCGCCACGGTAGTTCGGCGAGAAACAGCGCGGCAGCCGGATGTGGATCCATCACGCGCTCAAGGCCGAGCGGCGGTGTGGGCGCGATTCGCTGATCGCCACGCGCCTGACATTCGGAGCACCAGTAGAGCAAGCGGTGCATGTCGCCGATGCGCTTCACGCGGATAGTGTCGCCGCAGATTTCGCAGCGTTGACCATTGCGGCCATACACCGACAGACCGTTGTGGTCGTGCGATTCGGTTGACGCAAATGGGGTCTTGCGATCGGTGATGCCGGCGCGCATCATGCGTGCGATTGTCTGCACCAACTTGCGGGCATCGTCTTGGGTGATCGAACCAGCAGTGGCAAACGGGCTCAGCCCAATGTCCCACAGCGCTTCGCATCGGTACACGTTGCCCACGCCACTGGCCACGTGTTGATCGAGCAGTACTTCGGCAATCGGGGCCGATGGGTCGGCGTAATCGAGGATGCGCCGAACGCAGTCTTCGAGGTTCGCGTTGGGATGCAACAGATCGGGGCCGAGGCCGCCCGAGCCAGGGTGACGATGACGATCGAACTGACGGAAGGTCTCGACGACTGGAGCGTTGAAACACACCGCCACCCAATCGGCAACTTCGATGCAGACGCGCAATTGTTTGGTGGGCTTATGCCAGTGCTCGCCGACCCTGTACAGACGCCACGAACCCGTGAGCCGATGCTGGGTGTGCAAGGTGAGTCCGTCGTCCCACACGATCTCGAGATGCCTGCCGTAGATGTGCACCTGTTCGATGACGCGACCGACGACAGGCGAGGGACCAGACAACGTTGGCGCGGAGAAACCGACAGTTGGCTTACCGACCAACGCGGTTCGCAACGCCGTGGCGGTGCGATGGGCTGTATCACCATCGAGCACGCAACGCACAATAGTGCGCATTTCGACACCCCTAAGGTGATACCCGATTGTGATCGCACCTAGGGTGAGCCAGTGACCGACAACCAACTTCCTGGCGACGATGAAACAAGCGATGAGATCGTTGACCTGCACGAAGAGGTCGGGCCCATTGATCCGATTGATACGACGAACGACAACATGGTCGAGACGGCGCGGCAGCGCTACGGCAAGGGCGGCGCTGCGGTGGCGGCCGGAATGTTCGGTCTCGACGTGGCGCTCGGACTCAAAAAGAAGCCCGAGTCGGTGCAGGTGCAAGAGGCCTCAAGCAAGCCGGTAAACCTCGACTCCGACGGCTTCGAGATGCCCATCGATGCCAGTACCACAGTGGCCACGCCCGCCCTCGAGCGACGCCCGCCAATCGGCGTCGGCAAGCGAAAGTCGCGGCGTTCGTAGCCACACAGTGCGAAGGGTCTAGGGCAACTCGCCCACGTGTGCGAGGGCAAACCGAATCAGGCGATCGTGGCCCGCTGTCATCTCATCGCGCACTTTTGCGTCAACCGCTTCTTCGGGCGTGAACCACGCAAGATCGAGGGCCTCTTGCGATGGAGTGCAGTCGCCATCAACGGGCACGACATACGCAAGGCTCACTGCGTGATGGCGAGGATCATGGAAGCCGCTTTGGTCAGGGTCGGGGAAATACTCGATCACGGTGAACGGCGCTGGGTTTGGTGGGATGCGAGGCAGTGCCACCGGCCCGAGGTCTTTCTCGAGGTGGCGAATGAGTGCGTCGCGAATTCGTTCGCCGAACAACACGCGTCCGCTGACCACCATGCGACTAATGGTTCCGTCGGCAGCCACGCGCAGCAAGAGTCCGATGTGCGTCACTCGTCCGAGCGAGTTCACCCGAACGGGTACCGCGTCTACGTACACAATCGGCACGTTGGCTCGTACTTCTGCAAGTTGGTCTGGACTCATCCAGCCGGTCTTGGTCTCAATCTGATCGCTCACGCTGCTCCTTGGGGGTAACAAATGATCCCAGACGCGGACCCCAAATTCGCGGCTTACTATGTGACCATGCGTAGTCGGTCGATTCTTCTGGTAGTTGCCGTTGCTCTGCTCGCCGCGTGTTCTGACGCAGCAACGAACAGCGCTTCACCCGACTCAAGCGAATCGGCGTCGACATCTGCAGGAGTTTCAACCACCACTGCGGCACCGCTTGCCACCACGGCACCATCCGTCACAGCGCTCACCAACACCACGGCTACGCCCACCGTGCCCACAGTGCCCACCGCTGCGGCGCCCGCAACCACGGCGAAACCCAAGGCAAAACCAAAGACTCCTGCGCCAACGACAACCACCTCAACGGTTGCGCCAGGGCCGTACAACAGCGCTCTCTATGCAGACCCTGCGCGCTGGATCTGTCGCGGCGATGTCACCAACGACGTGTGCGACAGCAGTTATCCCGTCACGGCTGTGGCCGCCGATGGCACGTTGACCATCAATCCGTCAGACATAGCTGTTGACCCGCCCATCGATTGCTTCTACGTGTATCCCACCACCAGCGAAGATGCCACGATGGCCAGCGACTTCACTGCCGGCGCTGAGATCAACACCACCATCATGCAGGCCGCGCGTTTCAACCAAGTGTGTCGAGTGTTCGCCCCGATCTACCGCTCGGTTACCTCTGCCGGACTCAGCCGAGCGTTTAGTGCGGGCGACCCGCAATTCCCAGCCGCTTGGAACCAGGCGTACCTCGATGTGCTCGATGCGTGGCGTCAATATCTCGCTCACGACAACAACGGCCGTCCGGTCGTGATCATCGCCCATTCGCAAGGCAGCTTTCATGTGGTTCGTCTGCTGAAAGAAGAAGTCGATCCAAAGCCCGAGCAACGCAACCTTGTCGTCTCGGCCATCGTCGCTGGAACATCGTTTCAAGTGGCGGCGGGTCGCGACGTGGGCGGCGATACGCAGAACATGCCGTTGTGTCGTTCGAATATCCAGTTTGGTTGTGTCATCACCTTTCAGACATTCCGCGACAACGTGCCACCCCAACCCGGCACATTGTTCGGCGCGCCCGGCGCAACCACAGACTCGGCGTGCACCAATCCAGCGGCCCTCGCGGGCGGTCCGGCCTTGCTCGATGCCGCAGCGCCTGTGGGCCCGTGGATCTTCGCAAGTAGCTACACCGGGCCATCGATTACCTCTCGATTCATGAGCGCGCCGGGCCTCGTTACCGGCGAATGCAAAGTGCTCAACGGCTACCACTATCTGGCGGTCACCATCAACGCCGATCCAACCGATGCCCGCACCGACGACATCCGCGGCGACAGCGCGCCCAACTGGGGTCTGCACGCCGTAGATCTCAACTTGCCGCAAGAGTCACTGATCTCGGTGGTGCGATCGCAAGCCGCTGCATTCCTCAGTCGCTGAGTTCAGGCGCCGCAAGGAGACACGCAGCCGCTGGGTTACCCTTGCCCCATGGACCGTGGTGCGCTTCGTCGCCTGACGCCAACATGGGTCGCCAACGCGAGCGTCACGGTCGTTGCCGGAAAGGGCGGCGTGGGCTCGAGCACGGTTGCCGCAGCGCTTGCACTGGTGGCCGCTCGCCAAGGTGCCGATGTACTTCTCGTGGCAGTCGATGGCAGGCCAGGCTTGGGACCATTGCTCGGCGGTGAGCCCATCGGCCCCGAAGAGCGAGTGCTACGAGCGTTCAAAGGCAAGGGTCGCATTCGGGGCCGCACGATTCCGCCGGCCCAAGCGTTCAGCGACTACCTCGAGCTGAAGGGCATCAGCGGATTGTTGCGTAAAGCAGCGTCGGCCGCATCGCTCGACGTGATTGCCGCCGCCACACCCGGCCTTGAGCACTTGCTGGTGTTGGGCAAGATCAAAGAACTCGATCGAGAGAAAGCCGCCGATCTGATCATCGTCGACGCTCCGCCCGCCGGACTCGCTGCACCGTTTCTGCGGTCTGCGTCGGCGCTGCAGGCAGTGGTCGCCAGCGGGCCCATCCGCACACAGGCCGACGAAGTTGCTGCGATGCTCGCCGATCCGCGTCGGTGCCAAGGCTTGCTTGTCACCCTTGCCGAGGAGACTCCGGTGAACGAAGTGGTCGAACTCGCCTACGACCTCGAAGAAAAGATCGGACTCACACTTGGTCCGCTCGTGGTCAACGCGTGCTGGCCCGATCGCCCCGGATTGCATATGTCGCCCACCGCCGCAGCGCGCGCTCAGGGTGTGAAGTTGTCTCGCGCCGCAAAAGCGGCGCTCGATGTCTCGGGCGAGTTCGGGCGTCAACGACTCGAGGGACAGAGCCGGCAGCTCACTCGTCTCGGCGAACTGTTGCCGCTCTCACGGGTGATTCTGCCGCGAGTGCCAACGGCTCGCTTCGGACCCGCCGAGCTCGATGTGCTGGCCGATGCGTTGTCCGTCGAACCAGTGGGTGCGCGATGACCGCTCAGCCAACTCTGAACGACGTGCTCGCCAACTCGTCGCTCATCGTCACGTGCGGACCCGGTGGCGTGGGCAAGACAACTACTGCTGCGGCGCTCGCGATTGCTGCCGCTCGTATGGGTCGACGCGTCGTTGTGGTCACCGTAGATCCGGCCCGCCGACTCGCCGATGCGCTCGGGCTCGACATGGAGTCGCGAGCCCACGAGCCTCATCAAGTGAGCGAGGCAACCGACGGCACCGGCTCGCTCTCGGCGTTGATGCTCGATGCCGAGACCACCTTCGATCGGCTCATCACCGAACGGGCCGGCGATCCCGAACGCGCTGCAGCCGTATTGGCCAACCCCGTGTATCGCAGCCTTGCTGGTTCGCTGGGCGGCGCTCAGGAGTACATGGCCATCGAGCGTCTGCACCAGTTGCACTCAAGCGGCGCTTACGACCTCGTGGTCATCGACACGCCACCGTCACGCCACGCGATCGATCTGCTTGAAGCCCCCGATCGGCTCGTCACGTTTCTCAGCCACCCGATCTATCGAGTGCTCACCCTGCCATCACGTTCGTTCGCCAAGGTCACCAACGCTGGGTCGTCGGCGTTCTTGTGGCTTGTGCGCAAACTGGCCGGGCCAAAGATTGTCGAAGACACCATCGAGTTCTTTCGATCGTTAGCAACGATGGAAGAGGGCCTGCGCACTCGCGCCGCCGAGGTGTCGGTGTTGCTGCGCGACAAACAGACAGCCTTCGTCTTGGTGTCGAGTCCCCGCGCCGAGGCCATCGCCGAATCGACCCATCTCGTGAACGCATTGCGCGACGGCGGGTTCCGTCTCGGCGGCGTTGTGGTGAACCTCGTTCACCCATTGCCGCCACCTGCGGAAGCCTTCGTCGATCTGGCGCCCGGGCTACTCGCCGATCACGTTGCGTATCACGCCGAACTCTTCGCTCTCGCAACGTCCGAGCGCAGCGAGATGGCCGAGTTGATGGCACTCGCCAAGGGTGCAGCCGAAGCCGAACTGCCGTTGCTCGACGCCGACATCCACGACGTCGCTGGCCTCAAAGCGCTGGCCGAAATGCTCGTCACCCCCTCACGCAAACTGTCAGGCAGCGCCGCCGCGGCCGTACCGTAGGGGCATGACTTCGTCGCCATCCGTGCAACTGTCAGTACTCGACCTCTCGATCCTCGCCGAGGGCGCATCAAGCAGCGACGCGCTCAGCGATACCACCGCTCTCGCGGTGCATGCCGATGCACTTGGCTTCACCCGCTTTTGGGTTGCGGAGCATCACAACATGCCCAGCGTGGCGTGCACCTCGCCCACCATCCTCATCGCGCATCTCGCTGCGTTGACTCAGCAGATCCATGTCGGATCCGGCGGGGTCATGCTGCCCAACCACGCTCCGCTCGTTGTGGCCGAACAGTTCGCAATGCTCGAGGCGCTTCACCCGGGCCGCGTTGATGTGGGCATCGGTCGCGCACCGGGCACCGACCAACTCACTGCAGCCGCACTTCGGCGTTCGGCCGATGCGCTCGGCGCCGAAGACTTTCCACGCCACCTCATCGACCTGATGGGTCTGCTCGGCGATGCTCGTGCCGATGTTCCGTGGGGCAGCGGCCTAGCGAGCAAGTTCAGCGCCACCCCAGCGGCCGCATCATCGCCAGGCGTCTTCCTGCTCGGATCAAGCGGATACAGCGCCGAGCTAGCCGGGTTCCTCGGACTTCCGTTTGCCTTCGCTCACCATTTCGACATGGGCGGCACGTTGCAAGCCGTAGACCTCTATCGCCGCAACTTCAAACCATCGAGTGTGCTCGCCGAGCCACACATGATCGTCACCGCAAACGTGCTCGCCGCCGACACAGCCGAAGAAGCCGATTGGCATTCGGCACCCGGTCGCCTCACCGCACTTGGTCGCCGCACCGGCCGCTTCACGCCGCTGCCCTCGCCAAGCGCTGCTGCGGCGCACCCCGATATTGAAGAAGCAAAGCGCCTTCCGAGCAACCGCATTGTTGGATCAATCGCCGAGGTGGTCGAGCAACTTCACGGTCTTGTCGAGCGCACCGGAGCCAATGAAATCATGGTCACTGCGGTGGCCTTCGATCTGTCGGCACGACTACGCAGCCTTGACCTCTTGGCCGAGCAATGGCCGATCAAGCAGCCCGCGTAAATACCCGCAAGAAGTTCTCTGCATAGAACTTGTCGCGCACCTGCTCGCTACGCGTGCCAAGCGATGCTTCGAACCGAGCGATTGGATTACGACCGCCTTCGATATGCGGGTAGTCGCTCGAGAACAAATACAGATCGGGTGTCGACTGATCGATGAACGTGCCGATGTCTTCGAACACAAACGGCGTGAACGCCAACTGCTGTGTGAATTGCTCAGTGGGAGTGCGCGTGAAGCCGGCGAGGTTGGCGTCGTTGCGACCCCAGGTCGAGGCCACCCAGTCGAGCCGCTCGAGCATCGACGGCACCCAGCCAGCGCCAAGCTCAACGCTCGCGCCGCGCAGCGCGGGGAATCGCTCGAACACACCGTCGAGCAACATCATCGACAAGAACGTCTCGGGTCCCTGATGCAGCACAGCGATGTCTTTGGTGCGCACGTTCTCGCCGCCGCCTAACCAATCTTTTGTTGGCGCCCGACCATTGTTGGCCCACGCCTTATCGAGTTGCAGCGGAGCCCCACCAACGTGCAGCACGAACGGTGTGGCGGTCTGCGCCAGCAAGCCCCAGAACGAATCGAAATCGACGTGGCCCGGCGAACGATCGCCACACGGCCGATGCGGCACCCACACGGCATCGATGCCTTGCGAAATCGCGAACTCGAGCTCAATCATCGCGAGCGCTGGATCGTCGAGAGGAACAATGGCAACGCCCATCAACCGGCTGTCGTCGGAGCAGAAGTCGACCATGTGCCGGTTGTGCGCGCGGGCGGCGCCATAGCGAAGTCGGGGATCAACCTTGTTGCTCGCCGAGAACGGCAGTGCCACGCTGTGCGTTGCAAACACCAACTGCTTGGTGAAGCCCAACAGGTTTACAGCTTGCGACCGTTCGTCACGATCGAACGCCCCGAGCGCCTGGATCTCTTTCGATCGTTCGATCAACAAATCGCCCATCGCCAACAACTCGGCGCGGTGCTCATCGCTGTGGCAACCACCTCGATCCATGATGATGGCCACCTCTTCGTCGGTGACGATAGACGCCGAATAACTCACTGCCGGCATCACATCGCGAAGGTCAGGGTCGGCGTACTTCTGTAAGAAGTTCGGCAGTTCCATGATGTGGCTGTCGGCGTCGTAAAACGCCCGATGATCTGGTGCGTAGGCCATGCCCGACCGTACTGCACCACCGGAAGCGAACCTCGTGTTGCGCCGATTCGGCAACGGCTAGGGCGTAGACCCCGGGGGCAAGGTTGGCAGGGTTGGTTGCGTAATCGACGAGATATCCAAGGTGGTTGTGGTCACGCCGGATGGCGACTCGGTCTTCGTGACACCTCGGTGTACCTCGACGGTGTCTCCGATGACTGCCCAATACGAAAACACGGTCACGTAGAGCACCGTGGCAACGATGACGATCTTCGACGACAGGTCGGGCTTGGCAGGCGTTTGCTCGGTATACCCCGCCCGCAGAAACGGCCACAGGGCTATAACGACCACAACCTCAAGCAGCACCGACAGCACATCTGATCGACCAAAAGTTCCGCGAATACCCTTCGTGGGTCCAAACGGCAGACCAAAGGCGCGGTCCCACGCCCAAACCACAACTGGCAACACGCTGATCGCGATGACTGCAGTGACGACCCACCGGTTCAACGCGAACAACATCGCAACGGCTGCCAGTGCCTCGACAATGGCAAGCACAAAGAAGAACGTGCCGGAAGCTGCCCACTCATCGTTGTGCGGGCCAATGACGCTCCAGTGAACAACCTGTGCGCCCACCAGACAGATGAGGGCGACCACCACGCGGGCGGTGAACCACCGATTGAGCGGCTGCTCAACAGAAGCTGTCATCGCTACTTCTTCTCTTGAGGCGAGGTATCGGCCGACGCGGCGCCACGACGGCGAACCACCAGCAAGAGCACGCATACGGCCGCCAACGGCGATGCCATCAGCAACGCTTCGTCCCAATTAAAACCGCTGGCATGGCCAAGCATCGCTACTCCCTCAACCCTTGCGCTCTCTGCATCACATGCATCAAGCGCTCCATGAAACCAGAGCGATCCTAATGGTCGTGCCCCATGCGAGCGCGGCACGATCTCTCCTTCATCCGCCCTATCGGCTTTTATGTTCGTATGAACGTTATTGACGCCGTCGGCACTCGTATCTCCGTCCGCCAGTTCACCTCCGAGCCCGTGAGCGACGAACTACTTCGCGGCCTCGTTGAAGACGCAGGCGGCGCGCCAAGCGGCGGCAACGTGCAGCCGTGGCGCATTTATGTGGTGAACGGCGCATCGATGACACGGCTTCGCGAGTTCCTCCCCACCCAGGCCCCCATGGACATGCCCGAGTACGACATCTACCCCGCCGGTCTCGTCGAGCCGTACCGCACCAACCGATTCACCATCGGCGAGCAGATGTACGCCACGCTCGGCATCCCCCGCGAGGACAAAGCCGGTCGCAGCCAGCAGTTCGCGCACAACAACAACTTCTTCGATGCCCCAGCCGCGATCTTCTGCTACATCGATCGCCAAATGGGTCTGCCCCAGTGGAGCGACCTCGGGATGTACCTGCAGACCCTCATGCTGCTCGCTGTCGAGCGAGGCCTTGGCACCTGCGCTCAGGAGTACTGGTCAATTCGCCATGCCGCGATTTCCAGCTTTGTCGACGCACCCGCAAACGAAATGCTGTTCTGTGGAGTTTCCATCGGCCACCCCGACACGACGGCAGCGATCAACACGCTGAAGTCCGAGCGCATGCCATTCGACGGCTTCGCTCGCTTCGTGTAACGCCCTGGCGAAGCAGGGGCTCGTCTAGATGGCAGCGGTGAGTGCGTCGTAGCTGTACACCCACTCGAGGGGTCCAAAGCCTGCAACTCCACTGGCCAAGAACTCATCTCGGCCCTGTTGCATCTCTCCGTCTGGCATATGGAACAGATCGCGGTTCATGAACGACGTTGTTTGCACTTGCGCAGTTCGGCCTTGGCGAGCGGTTTCGTAGCGACGCAACGCGGCGACGACGCCGGCTACATCGTCGACGCCATCAACGCCATCGACGTCGTCGAGACAACGTCCGAGAATCGCTGCATCTTCGATTGCTTGGCATGACCCCTGCGCCATGAACGGAAGCATCGGGTGGCATGCATCGCCGAGCAGCGTTGTGCTGCCGATGCCCCACTGCTCGAGCGGTTCGCGGTCGTAGAGGGCCCAACGGAAAACGGGTTCTTCAACACGATCGAGAATTGAAAGTAGTTCTGGCGACCAGCCTTCGAACCGCTCACGGAGATCGTCGAGCGTGCCGGGTTCGGTCCACGACTCTGTGCTCCAAGTGTCCTCGGGAGAGATGCAAACCAAGTTGAGATACTGACGGTCTTTGCCAATGAAGTAACTCACCACGTGACGATCTGGTCCGACGCGATTCGTGAAGTCAACCGGCAGGTCTTCGACCGCATCGAGTGGCACCAACGCGCGGTACGCAACCGACCCGCTGAAGCGCGCCGAGTCGACGCCACCCACGCTTGGGCGCACCACCGAATGGATTCCGTCGGCACCAATGACGACATCGAACGGCAACGATGTTTCATCCGCAAAGAAGATCGTCGAAGTCTCGTCGCCCGGCTCAACGTGTGTCACGCGGCTCGCAAGTGACACGTTGATGTTGGGCACAGCAGCAACTGCTTGAGCGAGGATTTCGATGAGGTCGGTGCGAGCCACGCTGGCAAGCGCCATGCCGTACTGATCGGCGAAGGCCTGGTCGAAGTCGTTGGCTCGGATAATCGAGTCGTCTTCCCAACGGCGAAACACCATCCGCTCGGGATGCACCGAGATCTCGTCGAAGGCATCGCCCAATCCGAGCGAATGCAAGACACGCCCAGCGTTTGGGCTGATCTGAACTCCGGCGCCCACTTCGCGGAACGCCGAGGATCGTTCAAAGACCGAGACCTCGTGACCACGGCGAGCGATAACCAACGCCGCTGTAAGTCCGCCGATACCTCCACCAACAATTCCGAACCGCATGAGAGTTACTCCTTGCTCAGGCCGGAAATCCCACAGGCGATGACCAACGTCTGATGCAAATGTAGACAGCAACGCGACAAAGCGCCAAAGGTCAATGCCTGTTCGCAAGACGTACAAGCTGGTCCCGCGAATCTTGGCATCGCGGTTCCCCAGTTGAATGTTGGGTTTCCACGTGCAGAACTAGGCTCAAAACGTGAACGATGCAGTGAGAAGTACCCATTCGGGGGAGTTCGCCGTCGAGGCGCGGGGGCTCACCAAACGCTACGGAGGCGTCGTCGCACTCGATGGCCTTAATCTCTCCGTCCCGACCGGTTCTGTCCTGGGCCTACTGGGTCCGAATGGTGCCGGCAAGACAACTGCAGTTTCCATACTGACGACGCTCCTTACACCCGATGCCGGAACGGCACGAGTCGCTGGTGTCGATGTCCTGAGCGAACCCCAACGGGTGAGGTCGTTGATCGGCTTGTCTGGGCAATACGCCGCTGTCGACGAACACCTGACCGCGACAGAGAACCTCGAAATGATCGGATGTCTTTACGGGATGCGTCGCCGGGCAGCCCGCAAGAAGGCGAACGAACTCATCGAGCGCTTTCGCTTGAGCGAATCCGCAAATCGGCCGCTCAAGACCTTCTCCGGAGGAATGCGACGTCGCATCGACTTGGCGGGAGCACTGCTGGCCGATCCCCCGGTTCTCTTTCTTGATGAGCCGACAACCGGACTCGATCCGCGAAGTCGAGGCGAACTATGGGATGTAATCCGCGAACGTGTTCAAGCTGGCACCACCGTGGTTCTCACGACCCAATACCTTGAGGAAGCCGATCAACTCGCTCACGAAATCGTCGTGATTGACCACGGTCACGCAATCGCGCGGGGCACCTCACAAGAACTGAAACGGCGTATCGGGGGCGAGCATCTCGATATTCATCTCGCGTTCCCCGAGGACCTTTCTCGTGTGGAGACGATCGTTCGACCATTCGCAATAGGTGCCATCCGCATCGACGATCAAGAGGCACTCGTTTCGATTCCGGTCGCCAAAGGTGTGGAGGCTCTCGGCTCGGTGATGGTTGAACTCTCCGCACAGAACGTTGAGATCGTTGACATCGGCCTGCGACGACCAACCCTCGACGACGTTTTCATGGACCTCACGGGACACAAGAGCCAAGAGGACCAGTCGTGATCAGCATGATTCGCGATGCCACCACAATCGCCCGCCGAAACATGATCCGCATCAGGCGCGTGCCCGAAGTGATGGTCTTCGTCATCATTCAGCCACTCATGTTCGTGCTGCTTTTCGCGTACGTGTTCGGAGGCTCAATCGACATTCCCGGAGGCAACTATCGCGAGTTCCTCATCGCTGGAATCTTTACTCAAACCGTAGTTTTCGGCGCGACGTTCACCGCATCTGGCTTGGCCGAGGACGTGCAAAAAGGGTTGATCAATAGATTCAGATCACTCCCGATGTCACGCTCCGCAGTCGTGGCGGGTCGCACAGCCAGCGACGTGGTCTACAACATGCTGTCGATCATCATCATGTCGTTGGCAGGATTGGCAGTGGGATGGCGCATTCGAGGTTCAGTTCTCGATGCTGTGGTCGCCTACTTGTTGCTGCTCTTCTTCTCGTACTCGTTCTCTTGGGTGATGGCGTGCCTTGGCCTGTTGGTTCCCACTCCGGAAGTGGTGAACAACGCAACCTTCATCGTGCTCTTTCCGCTCACCTTTATCGCCAACACCTTCGTTCCATCCGACACCTTGCCTGGCGTGTTGAAAACCATCGCCGAATGGAATCCGGTGTCGACATTGACGCACGCAGTTCGTGTTCGGTTCGGAAACCTTCCTGCCGAAACCCCCAAGCCAACCGCATGGCCACTGCAGAACGCAATGTTGTACTCGCTTGGATGGGCGATCCTCTTGATCGTCGTCTTCGCACCGATTGCCACGCGGCTGTACCAGCGCACAGGAAAACGTTGAGTCGCGACACCTAGCCAAACCCGCGAATAGATTCAGCCACGCCGGCGCTCGCTACTGACGTGGCCTCGAAAACACAGGTCGACTGTTACTCGATACGCAGACCAGAAATCGCCCGAGCGATAACCAGTTGCTGGATTTCTGAGGTGCCCTCAAAGATGGTGTGAATCTTGGCGTCGCGGTGCCAGCGCTCGACTGGGTATTCACGGGTGTAGCCGTAGCCGCCGAGAATCTGGATGGCTTCTTCGGTGACGCGAACAGCGGTCTCTGATGCCTTGTACTTGCTCATTGAGCCTTCGGCGTTCTTGAACCCACCGTTGCGAGCGAGCCAAGCGGCACGCCAGATGAGCAAACGTGATGCGTCGATCTCGGTGGCCATGTTGGCGAGCTTGAATGCGATGGCCTGGTTCATGATGATCGGACGGCCAAATGCGTGACGCTCTTTGGCGTACTCGAGCGAGTACTCGTAGGCAGCGCGAGCGATGCCCAACGCCTGGGCGCCAACGGATGGGCGGGTGGCCTCGAATGTGGCCATGGCTGGCTGCTTCTCGCCGCTATGGCCGCGCTCACGAGCACGGGCGAGCTTGGCGTCGAGCTTCTCTTTGCCACCGAGCAAGCAGTTGCCAGGGATACGCACATCGTCGAGCACAACCTCTGAGGTGTGCGATGCACGGATGCCATGCTTTTTGTACTTCTGACCCATGCTGAGGCCCTTGGTGTTGGGTGGCACGATGAAGCTGGCCTGACCGCGACCCTTGAGCTCGGGCTCCACCGCGGCGACGATTACGTGAACGTTGGCAATGCCGCCGTTGGTGATCCATGCCTTGGTGCCGTTGAGCACCCACTCATCGGTGGCTTGGTCGTAGACAGCGCGGGTGCGCAGCGACGAAACATCGCTACCGGCGTCTGGCTCGCTGACGCAGAATGCGCCGAGCTTCACATCGTCGGCGGTGCCGTAACACTGGGGCACCCACTCCATCACTTGCTCAGGCGTGCCGTTGCCCGAAATACCGGCGGCGGCGAGAGCCGAACCCATGATGGCCATACCGATGCCGGCATCGCCCCAGAACAGTTCTTCGATGGCCACGGGCAAGGTGAGCCCAGTGGTATCGGTCATTGCGTTCATCAAGAAATCAAAGCCGTAGAGACCGATCTTGGCGGCCTCTTGAACGACTGGCCAAGGGAACTCCTCGGCTTCGTCCCACTCGCTGGCGGCGGGGCGGATCACGGCTACTGCGAAGTCGTGAACCCACTTCTGGATCTGCAGTTGGTCGTCGTTGAGCGTGAGTGAAAAGTCAGCCATTTGGTGAAGTTACCAGCCGGTAACCTGCCGTCGCAACCCCTACTGCACGGGAAGTTTGAGCAACGCAGGCGTGATGATGAGGAAGATCAGATTGGCCCCCGCTTTGTACACGTGCACACCGTCCCAGCGATAGGCAAGATCGACGCTGATGGCCTGATCGGAACACCATGCCTGAGGCCCCGCCACGAAGCTGACATGGATGGGGTCTTTGGCCGCTGCCTGCTTGAGGAGATCGTTCACGTGACCCGTTCGGGTGTCGTCGCCGCGCTCGGGTAACGCCGGAACGCCGGCGCCCTTCACATCCTTGGGGCGCATACAAGCAACCTCAAGCAAGGCCACATGCGCCCCGGTCGCCTTCAGCGAATCGATGCCTTGCTGTAGCTGTGCCAGGTAGAACGCATCGGCCTCGGGGGTGCCGAACAACAAGGTTCGATCTGCGAGCCGAAGGTCGAACACATCCCATGCGCCGAGAACAACCAACGCCACTTCGGCCTTGGCCGACGACGCCGAGCGGCCCCACTTGGCGGCCCATCCCGAGCAGTCGGCGAACGACCTCCTGAAACTGGTGCGCGTAGACACCACCCGACCAGTGTCGTAGACACCACAACCGTCGATTGAGCCATCGTTGATCGTGAAGGTCGACTCGATGCCGGTGGGCAGGTTGATGGCCAGCGCATGAGCCTGCGAGTCGCCGACGATGGTGACCCGTCGCGGCAGCGAAGGAGCCACCGACACAACCGGCGCAACGGGCGCAGTGGTTGTTACTGCCGGGTCGAAGGGGACGGTCGTGGGAAGCGGAATCGTGGGCACTGAGAAAAACACCTCGGTGCCGCCAACAGCCGGGTCGAAATGAGCGACCGACGCATAGAAGCCAACCATGCCCACCGCAATCGCGCCGACCACGCCGAGCACCGTGGTTGTGCGCCGAATACGACGAACCCGATCGCTGCCCATCGCGGCGCGCTGATCGCGGAACCACTGGTGAACAAAGTCGTTTCGAATCGGCGTCTCAATGAAGCGATACGAAACCTCAGAGACCGCCACGGTGATCAACGTCGCCACAACAAAGCGCGTGTAGCTACCCGAGTGATACGTGTGGCTGAAGACAAAGATCGGCCAGTGCCACAGGTACAAGCCGTACGAGCGGCGACCAATCTCGACAAGTGGCCGCCAACTCAGCAGCGACCGGAACCCGAGAGCCGCCGGATGCACCACCACCATGATGGTCAGGATCGACAACACCGAAACGAGGGCCAGCAACCACTGGTACACATAGCCTGCGGTGAGTTCGGCCACGCTCATAATGCACACGAGCAGCGTGAGCGTTGCGGCGCCGAATGGATCGAGTCGTGTGCCGAACTTGAGCATCTTGCGAGTGGATCGCCATGGTCGCCAGACGAACGCTGCACCTGCGCCGAGCAGCAAGCCGCTGGCTCGCGTGAACGTGCTGAGGTACATGAAGTTCAGCACCATCAGCGCGAAGGCGGTGGCAGCAAACGCCTTGGCTCGAGTGCTGAGGCGAGTAGTGCCTACCGACATCGCGGCGATGAACACCAGCGGCCAGATCAGGTACCACTGCTCTTCGACGGCAAGCGACCAGAGGTGGCGAAGCAGTGGCGGATCGGCTGACGCAAAGTACGGCGCATGCCCGAGGATCTGGCCCCAGTTACCGAGGTAGAAGATGGACCACGGAAGGTCGCGCTTCAGCGTGGACTGCTGCTCGGCGGTGCCGAACATGCTGGCCCACAACGCCACCGCCAACATCATGGTGAACAGCGCCGGCAGCAAACGTCGCGCCCGCCTCACCCAGAACTGGCCGAGGTTCACCCGCTGGTTCTTCTCGCGTTCGTCGAGCAACAGCGAGGTGATCAGGAATCCCGAGACAACGAAGAACACCTCGACGCCAAAGAAACCGCCGCGCATCCAGCCGAACCCGGCGTGGTACAAGATGACAGCGACCACGCTGATTGCGCGCAGGCCATCAAGCCCGGGCTGATAACCCATCGTGCGCACGCGGGTGACATCGAACTCAACAGTGCCCGAGGGCACCCAGCGACGATCAAGATCGGCGAGTCGGCCCAAAGCAGGCGGATCGTCGCATATGTCGCTCACGCCGTGCGTGTCCAACTCAGCACGGCGAGCCCGATTCCGCACATTGCGGCAGCAACCAAATATGGCGCAGGAATGCCGACGTGATGGAAGAGCAAGCCTGCGAGTGCGGGGCCGACAACGCGGGCCAGCGCGCTGCCGCTTTGTTGAAATCCGAGCGCTTCACCACGTTGATGAGGCGGCACCACGCTGGTGACCATGGTGGTGAAGTTTGGTGATGTGAGACCCTGCCCGAAGGTGAGCAGAGCCAGGGCCGGAACAAGCACTGCCCAACTTGTTGCAAACGCAAGTATGAGCAAACCCACAGCGTTGAACGCCAAGCCGGCAGACACCGACCCGCGCACGCCGATCTTCTCGCCGACTGGCCTGATGACGCCGCCCTGCACAATCACGAGGAACACGCCGATGCACACGAAGACAACAGCGATGCCACCTTCGTTGAGCGAAAAGCGACGTTCAGCGAGCAGCGCAAACGTGGCTTCGAAGCCGCTGAACGCGGCGATAGCGATGAAGGCCACCGAAACGAGGCGCCAGAGTTCGCCCGAGTGCACCGACTTCTCAGCCTTTTGGCGCGGCCCCCGGTTCACATGAGTTTCGGGAAGACGGAAGATGGCGATGCATCCGTTGACAAACGCGATTGCGCCAGCCACATAGAACGGCAGGTACGGGCCACGAATCGCCGACAATGCGCCGAGCGCAGGGCCAACAACGAAGCCAACACCAAACGCTGCGCCGAGCAGACCAAAGGCACGGGGCCGATCTTTCGGCGCCACCACGTCAGACACAGCGCCCTGAGCAACCGACACGCTTGCACCCGAGGCACCATCAAGAATGCGACCGAGGAACAACACCCACAGCGCACCGGCGGCGCCCGTGATCACACTTCCGACCGCAGTGCCGAACAGCGACAACAAGATGATTGGTTTGCGGCCAACGCGGTCGCTGAGTCGACCCAGCAGCGGCGCACACACAAACTGGGCCAACGAGAACGAAGCAAACAACAGCCCGACGGTGAACGGATTGGCGCCAAAGCGCTCGGCGTAACGGCCGAGAATCGGGGCAACGATGCCGAAGCCAACGAGGTCGAGCGCGACCGTGGTCCAGATGACCCAGAACCCGCGTGGTAGCGGGGCTCGAGGGGTGGACTCAGGACGTGACACGGAGTCCAATGCTGCCACCTTCAGCAACGCAATCCCAACATGCCTCGGCGCTCGGCCAGGCAGTCAGCGATCAGCGTCGAACCGAGGTGCCCTGCTTCGTGGTCTCGACCAGCCACCCAAGACCCTGCAGCTGAGCGCGCAGGGCATCGGCGGCGGCAAAGTCTTTTGCGGCGCGGGCAGCATCGAGGGCGCTTGCCATCTCTGCAATTTCGGCGGGAATATCGCCTTCGGTCTTGAGCACCAAGCCGATTGCAGTGCACATCGCATGGACCGCGGCGGCCAGCGAACCTGCACCAGCGTGGTCGCCCGCATCGAGTGCTGCGTTGGCTCGACGAACCGTGTCGAACAGCAACGCCATCGCGTTTGGTGTGTCGATGTCGTCGTCCATGCGCTCGCCGAACTGCGCCAACACGTCGGTGTCGGCGGTTACTGAACCATCGGCAGCCGCTGCAGAGGTGCGGGCAGCGAACGCATCGAGGCCGGCAAGCGATTTGACCGCGGCATCGATGTTGTCCTGACCCACCCGGACGGGACCGCGGTAGTGCGTCTGCAACAGCAACATGCGATAGGCGCGAGCGTCGTAATGCTCGATGAGGTCGAGCAGGTTGGCCACGTTGCCGAGGCTCTTCGACATCTTCTCGCCCTCGGCATCGACCACGAACCCGTTGTGCATCCAGTGATTGGCAAAGGTCTTGCCCAGCGCAACAGCCTGAGCACGCTCGTTTTCGTGGTGCGGGAACTTGAGGTCCATGCCGCCACAGTGCAGATCGAAACCTTCGCCGAGTAGGTCGAGGCTCATGACTACACACTCGCTGTGCCAGCCGGGACGGCCATCGCCCCACGGCGCAGGCCAACTGGGTTCGCCCGGCTTGCTGATTTTCCACAACGCAAAGTCGGCAGGGTGGCGCTTGTTCTCGGCGCCGAAGACTTCGCGATCGCCGCCACCGGCAAGCAAGCCCTCGAGATTTTGATTCGCCAAGAGTCCGTAGTCGTGCACGGTCTCGACACTGAGATATACGCCATCGGTGGTGGTGTAGGCGCGATCGATTGCGATCAGTTCGCCAATCATCTCGACCATCTCGTCGACGTATTCGGTTGCGTGCGGGACATCGGTGGGGCGGGCCACATTGAGGCCCTTCATTGCGTCGAACCACACGTCTTCGCATTTGCGAGTGATCTCTTGCCACGGGCGGTTCTCGCGTTCGGCCCGGTTGATGATCTTGTCGTCGATGTCGGTGATGTTGCTGACCAGGCGAACCTGAATGCCTGTCCACTCGAGATAACGACGCAACACGTCGTACACCAATGTGGCGCGGCCGTGACCGAGGTGCGGCGGCCCGTAGACCGTGGGGCCGCAGAGATAGATGCTGAGGTGGCCAGGCTCGCGCATGGCCAATGGACGCACTGTTTGGGTCGCTGTGTCGAAGAGGTGAAGCATCAGCCGACAGCGTAGGCGGCGCCCGCCGCGACCTCGCATACATTCAGCGCGGCGACCGCACCAATCACAAGCGTGGCCGGCGACTTCACAGCTGTGTCGGCCAAGGCGTCGAGCCGACAACGAGTCACCGATTGTTCGACTGTGGTGGCTCGCAAGATTGCTGCCACCGGGGTGTCGGGAGCCATGCCACCGGCTATCAGTGCCTGAGCAATGACGCCGCGTTCGGCAACACCCATCAGCACCACGATGGTGCCGCCAGCTTGCGCGAGGGCTGCCCAGTTGACGGGCATTTCGCCGTGCTGGCGATGCCCCGTCACAACAGTGAACATCGCCGAAACGCCACGCTGCGTCACCGGAATTCCGGCAGCGGCCGGAGCAGCAACTGCCGAGGTGATGCCGGGAACGATTTCGCAGCTGATGCCCTCGAGCGCCAACGCCAATGCTTCTTCGCCACCGCGACCGAACACGAATGGGTCGCCGCCTTTGAGACGCACGACCCGCTTGCCCTCGCGCGCAAGGCGCAGCAACAACACGTTGATGAGTCCTTGCGCCGGGCTTTGACCGGGGCGCTTACCAACATCGATCAGTTCGGCATCGGGTGACGCCAACGCCAACACATCGCTACTCACCAATGCGTCGTGCACCACCACGTCGGCCTCGGCCAACAGGCGCGCCGCTTTCACGGTGAGCAACTCAGCGTCGCCGGGTCCGGCACCAACGAGTGCCACCCAGCCAGGAGCTGTCATCGATTGACGGCGGTGATCATCAACGCGCCAGCCGTTGAGTTGGTGGCTTCGTCGATGAGGATCATTCGGCCGCCTTCGGGATTGTCGATGTAGCGATCGGCAACGATCGGTTCGCTGAGGAGCAAGCGCACCCGGCCAAGCGTATTCAGTTCGAGCGACTCGGTTGGCTCACGGTCGAGCGACGCAAGGTCGTGGCGGTAGTCGATTGCAGTGACGGTTGCGCGGCCCGTGCGGGTGCCGTGCTTAAACCACCAGCGGCTACCGACGGTGAGCGGCTGATCGACCATCCAACACACTTCGGCCTCAACCGACTCGCCGATGTGAGGTACAACCGTGCCTTCGGTGGCTACGAGCACGTCGCCGCGTGCGACATCGATGGTGGTGGTCAACTCAATGACCACAGCGTGACCGTTCTCGGCGCTGTGCACCGGCTTGCCAGCGCGATGCAGTGCCTTGATGACGGCGCGATTGCCGGAAGGCTCGATGGTGACCTCGTCGCCCACCGCGAAACCGCCACCGTTGACCACGCCTGCGTAGCCACGGAAGTCGGCGAACTCGCCGCCCTGAGGACGGATCACGCGCTGCACATGCAGGCGGCCACCAACCTCGGTGCGAGGGTCGGCATCGAAATCTTCGAGCCACTGCAGCAACGGCGGACCGTCGTACCAAGGTGTGTTCGACGATGCATCGACCACGTTGTCGCCCAACAGCGCCGACAGTGGGATTGCGGTGACAGGCACCGGAGTTGGCAGCGCCTGCACGTATTCGATGACCTCTTTGGCGATGAGGTCGAACTCTGTTTCGTCCCAATCGACGAGGTCCATCTTGTTGACAGCAACCACGATTGATTTCACGCCGAGCAGCGTGGCAATAAAGGCATGGCGGCGGGTCTGCTCGAGCACACCGTGGCGGGCGTCGACAAGCACAATCGCGACGTCGGCGTTTGAGGCGCCAGTAACCATGTTGCGGGTGTACTGGGCGTGGCCGGGTGTGTCGGCGACGATGAAGCTGCGCTGCGGAGTGGCGAAGTAGCGATGCGCAACATCGATAGTGATGCCCTGCTCGCGCTCGGCACGCAAGCCATCGGTGAGCAACGCGAGGTTGGTCTCGCCATCGCCATAGCGGCGGCTGGCCTTCACCACGGCAGCAAGCTGGTCTTCGAAGACCGTCTTCGTGTCGTGCAGCAAGCGACCAATGAGGGTGCTCTTGCCGTCGTCAACCGAGCCAGCGGTGGCGACGCGAAGGGTGCTCCGTAGAGCGACTGCGGTTCCGGTTGTGGTGCTCATCAGAAGTAACCCTCTCGCTTGCGATCTTCCATTGCGGATTCGCTAAAAGTGTCGTCGGCGCGGGTTGCGCCACGTTCGGTGATGCGTGCTGCAGCCACCTCGATAATCACGTCGTGCACGTTTGCCGCTGTCGACTCGACAGCGCCGGTGCAACTGGCGTCGCCAACGGTGCGGTAGCGCACCACGGCTTCGTACGGCACTTCGCCGGGCTCAGCAACAACGGGGCCGCCCACAGCGAGCAACATGCCGTCGCGCTCAACCACGGTACGGGTGTGCGAGTAGTAGATGGTTGGGAGCGCAAGGTCGTGCACGGCGATGTACTGCCAGATGTCGAGCTCGGTCCAGTTAGAAAGCGGGAAGGCACGCAGCTGCTCGCCCTTGCGGATGCGGGCGTTGAGCACGTCCCACGGTTCGGGCCGCTGCTGGCGAGGATCCCAACGGCCCTGGTGATCGCGAAAGCTCAAGATGCGCTCTTTGGCGCGAGCCTTGTCTTCGTCGCGACGACCGCCGCCGAACGCTGCATCGAAGCCGTGCTCGATCATTGCGTCGAGCAAGGTGACCGACTGCAAACGGTTGCGGCTGGCGCGCGGGCCGGTGTCTTCGACGACGCGACCCTTGTCGATGGATTCCTGAACGCTGGCAACCACGAGACGTGCGCCGACATCGCGTACGAACTGATCGCGGTATTCGATGACTTCGGCGAAGTTGTGGCCGGTGTCTACGTGCATCACTGGGAAGGGCAACCGTGCTGGCGCAAAAGCGAGCACAGCGAGGTGCAACAACACGGCTGAGTCCTTGCCGCCGCTAAACAACAGCACCGGGTTCTGGCACTCAGTGGCCACCTCACGAATGATGGTGATGGCCTCGTCGGTGAGTGACTCGAGGTGAGTGGTGGTGCTCATCCGTGCAACCCACATTCGGTCTTGGCATTGCCGGCCCAACGACCGTTGCGGCGGTCTTCGCCTTCGGCAACCGGCCGGGTGCATGGCCAGCAACCAATAGATGGGTAGCCGCGCTCGGTGAGCGGGTTGGCGGGAAGATCGTGCAGTTGCGCATACAGCAACATGTCGTCGTCGCTGAATCCGGCGAGCGGGTTGATCTTGGTGATGTTGCGGCCAATGTCGAAGCTCGCGATGGGCGTATTGGCGCGAGTAGGGCCATCGACACGGCGCACGCCAGTGATCCAACCGGCCTTACCCGTGAGCGAACGCTGCAGCGGCTCAACCTTGCGGATGGCACAGCACGCCTCGACATCGCTCTGCCATAGGTTGTCGGGCTGAACCTCGGGCAACGGATGCACGATGCGCAGGTTGAGATCGAGCTTCTTGGTGAGTTCGCCGACCAACCACTTGGTCTCGGCAAACAGGTACTGGGTGTCGAGCAACACGATCTCAATGCCGGGAACGGCAGTAGCGGCAACGTGCACCAGAACGGCGTCTTCGAAGCTCGCCGTAACCACCAACGCGTCGGCTCCGAACTGGTCGGCAGCCCACCGAATGGTGTCGGCGGGGCGGTCAACACTGAGCGTGTCTGGGACAGATACCAATGACATGCAGACAGTTCTACCATAAATACGACAAAAACGATCGGGATTTAATAATTACACCGTGGTAGGTTGCCGAGATGCCTTTTAGCTACCCGGTTTTCCTCGATTTGACGGGTGTTCCCGTGCTGCTCGTGGGCGGCGGATTGATCGCTTTTCGTAAGGCCGCAGGCCTGGTGGCGGCCGGCGCTGCCATCACCGTGGTGGCACCCGAGATTCGCCCCGACCTCGCCGAGTTAGCCGCCCATACCGAGCAACGTCCGTACCGCAACGGCGAGGCCAGCGGCTATCAACTGGTCATGACCGCCACCAGCGACCCGGCCGTAAACGCTCAAGTGGCCAGCGATGCCAAGGCCGCCGGAGTCTGGGTGAACAGCGCCGACGATCCCAAAAACTGCTCGTTTATCCTGCCCGCCGTGGCCCGTCAGGGGCTTGTCACGATGGCCATTAGCACGGGTGGTTCAAGCCCGGCGCTCGCGAGTCGACTACGCACCGACATCGCTGCTCGCGAACTCACGCCCAACGTGGCTGCCGCCGCGATCGAACTCTCGCGACAGCGCGACGAGATCAAAGGTGCCGGCGAAAGCACCGAAGACATCGACTGGACCGATCGGGTTACCCGCGCCCTCGCAGGCCACGAGGCACAAACTCTCCCCGAATAGAGCGAGGCGGCTCGGTAGCCTTGCTCACCTATGACCACGATTCCGGACAAGCCATCGCTCGAGGGTATTGAGGCCCGCTGGGCCGAACAATGGGATGCCGACGACATCTACCGCTTCGACCGCACTGCCACTCGTGATCAGGTATTCGCGATCGACACGCCACCGCCTACCGTCAGCGGTTCGCTGCACATCGGCCACGTGTTTAGCTACACCCACACCGACACGATTGCGCGATATCAGCGCATGACCGGCAAGGCCGTGTTCTACCCCATTGGTTGGGATGACAATGGCCTCGCCACCGAACGTCGTGTGCAGAACTACTTCGGCGTGCGTTGCGACCCAAGCGTTGCCTACGACGCTGGCTTCATGCCGCCGTTCCGCGGCGAGCCACCAAAGGATCATCAGGCCATCGCCATTTCGCGCCCCAACTTCATTGAGTTGTGCGAGGAGCTCACAGCCCACGACGAGCAGATCTTCGAGCAAGTGCTGCGCCGACTCGGCCTGTCATACGACTGGTCACTGTTGTACACAACCATCGACGACCACTCGCGCCGCGCCAGCCAGCGCGCCTTTCTGCGCAACCTGCAGCGCGGCGAGGCATACACGCAAGACGCCCCAACGTTGTGGGACGTCGATTACAAAACCGCCGTTGCTCAAGCCGAGATGGAAGACCGCGAAATCGGCGGCGCGTATCACCACGTTGCGTTCCATCGCACCGATGGTGCCGGCGACGTCATCATCGACACCACCCGGCCCGAACTGCTGCCGTCGTGTGTTGCCTTGGTGGCACATCCATCCGACGAGCGCTACCAAGCGTTGTTCGGAAAGGTCACGGTGAAGACACCGCTGTTCGGCGTTGAAGTGCCCGTGCTCGCTCATCCGTTGGCCGATCCCGAAAAGGGAACCGGCATCGCAATGATCTGCACATTTGGCGACACCACCGACGTCACCTGGTGGCGCGAACTCAACCTCTCGAATCGCGCCGTCGTTGGCCGCGATGGCCGCTTCATCAACGACGCGCCGTGGATCACCGATGCCCAAGGCATCGCGCTCTACGAGCAACTCGTGGGGCGCAGCAGCAAGCAGGCCCACAAGCAGACCGTCGAGATGTTGCGCGAGTCCGGCGAGTTGCTTGGCGAGCCTCGGCCCATCATGCACCCGGTCAAGTTCTACGAGCGCGGCGATCGCCCACTCGAGATCGTTTCCAGCCGCCAGTGGTACATCCGCAACGGCGGCCGTGAGGCCGACCTGCGCGCTTCGCTCGTTGCTCGCGGCGACGAGATCACATGGCACCCAGCGCACATGCAGCACCGCTACGCCAACTGGGTCGAGGGGCTCAACGGCGACTGGCTCATTAGCCGTCAACGCTTCTTTGGCGTGCCGGTTCCGGTGTGGTACTCGCTCGACGCCGACGGCAACCCCGACTACGACTCGCCCTTAGTGCCCGCCGAATCAGACCTACCGATCGACCCGTCCACCGACTGCCCGGCCGGGTTCACCAATGACCAACGCGGTGTGGCAAACGGCTTCATCGGCGACCCCGACGTGATGGACACGTGGGCCACTTCGTCGCTCACCCCCGAGATCGCTGGCCGCTGGGAAGACGACCCCGATCTGTTCTCGCGACCCCGACGTGATGGACACGTGGGCCACTTCGTCGCTCACCCCCGAGATCGCTGGCCGCTGGGAAGACGACCCCGATCTGTTCTCGCGGGTGTACCCAATGGACATGCGCCCGCAAGGCCACGACATCATTCGCACATGGCTGTTCGCCACCGCTGTTCGCGGCCACTGGGAGCACAACACCGTGCCGTGGCGCAACGCAGCGCTCAGCGGATGGATCCTCGACCCCGACCGCAAGAAGATGTCGAAGTCGAAGGGCAACGTGGTCACCCCCATGGCGTTGCTCGATCAGTACAGCACCGACGCCGTTCGTTACTGGTCAGCCTCGGCTCGGCCCGGCGTCGACACAGCGCTCACCGAAGACCAGATGAAGGTGGGCCGCAAGCTCGCCATGAAACTGCTCAACGTCAGCAAGTTCGTGCTCACGTTCGGTACCCCCGACGCCAGTGCCGTCGCTACCAACCCGGTTGATACATCAATGCTGGCGCGTCTGTCGGCGTTGGTGGCCGAATGCACCAGCGCGTTCGATGGTTTCGACTACGCACGTTCGCTCGAGCGCACCGAAGCATTCTTTTGGTGGTTCTGCGACGACTACGTAGAACTCGTGAAGAGCCGCGCCTATGCCACTCACGGCGAAGCCGCAGCCGCCAGCGCTCAAGCGGCTTTGCGCGAGGCGCTCAGCACGCTGCAGCGTCTGTTCGCCCCATTCATTCCCTTCACCACCGAAGAGGTCTGGAGCTGGTGGCAGACCGGGTCAATCCATCGCTCGCCGTGGCCATCGCTCGACACAACGCACGACACCAATGCCACAGCAGATCCGGCGCTGCTCGATGTTGTATGCGAGATCGTCGCCCTCGTGCGCCGTTCGAAGACCGAAGCCAAGCTCAGCCAGCGCGCCGGCGTCGAGCTACTGGTGGTTCACGCAAATGTCTGCATGCCGCGATTCAGGCCGGCCAGGCTGACATATGCGACGCGGGCTCAGTGGCTCAGTTCGAAATCCACACCGCTGCCGAGTTCAGCTGCTCGATCACCCTTGGCGAACCCTTGCCATCTGTTTGACAGAACGTGACCTCGCCGTGACATTGGCGCGGTCATGATGCAACCACAACTGAATGCCTTCGTGTTGTCCGCAACGCTGCTCGCCGGTCCCTTGTCCCGCCCGGCCGATCAGCCCCTCGGACAATCCACTCACTGACACCGTCATGTGCAGCGCCCACTCCTGAATGGGTCTGGACATGGCGGTGCCTTTGTTGTTCGCGCGTCGGCCGCAATCAGCCCGGCGAGGTGTCGGGACGCAACGCGGCAAGCGCAGTCACAGGCGCCGGCACGACGAGATCCCCGTTCGCGAAGGCGGCGAGAACCAGCAATCGCCACGCGCGGCGAACCTCGTCGAGCCGCCCTGGCTGCGTAGGCACACGAACGCGAAATACCAGTCGGTCGTCGCGAATGTCCATGATTCCCACCACTCGTGGCTCGCCAGCCAGCATCGACGTCACGTTGGGGTCAGCGGCAAGCTGTTGCGCCAATGCCGTGACAACACTGGTGACCACCGTGGCGTCCATCGATCGGTCGACTTCGACATCAAGCGGGCCCGTGGCCGATTTCGACGCGTTGCCAACCCGAGCCACATTTCCGTGAGGCACATACCAAATGGTGCCCTCGCCATCGCGCACACGCGCTGAACGCAGCGTGACGCGCTCGACAATGCCCCGAGCATGACCAAGATCGACCTCATCGCCCGGCCCGAACTGATCGTCGGCCAGCACGAAGAAACCGGCGATGACATCGCGCACCAACATCTGCGCACCGAAACCAACGGCACCACCAATGACCGTGGCGACGGCCACGAACGCTCCGATATCGATACCGAGTTGGCTGATGACGGTGATAACCGTGACCGACCAAACAATGCCCACCAGCGCGGCCCGCAATGAAGAGGTCAACGCTCGTCGACGAGCCTCGGCGCGCGGATCATCGGCGGCCGCCGTGCGAGCAAAGATCGGCTTCAACAATCGAACGACAAATCGCCGAATGAAGATCGTCACCGAGATCGCTACGGCGAACATAATGACGATGCGCACTGGCGTGAGCAGATGCAGCTTGTCGAGTCGTTCGACCCAGCCAGGAGGAGGCGCCATCAATCGCATGAGATTGCACGCTAGTCGGGTGTTTCTCCGCGAGCCGTGAGGTCGCGCCACGGACCCCCATACGCCAGCGATATCCTTGCGACTTCATGACTGAGCAGCCAGAGAGCAACCAGCCACAACACGCCGGCCGCAACTCGCGCCACCGTCACATTGCTCAATACACAGTGCTCATTGTGAACAGCATCATTATCCTCGCTTGTTTGCTTGGTTCCGCTGGGTTGGTGTTCGGCCAGAGCGTGATCAACGGGTTACACAAGACCGCTGCAATCATCACGACCCCCACGGTTGATACCGCAGCGCCCGAGGTCACCACAGGCGGACCCAGCGACACCGGCGGCCCTTCCACCACTGCTGGGCCGTTTCCTGATGCCGACCCCAAAGCTCAGAACTTTCTCATCACGGGCGCCGACAACGGCGCTTGCGTGTCGAAGAATTCGCCGTACTACTCGGCCTTCGGCGACCGCACCAGCCTGGGCGCTCGCAGCGACACGATCATGGTCATTCGAGTCGACCCTGTCTCAAGTCGCGCCGCCGTGTTGTCATTCCCCCGAGACCTGTGGGTGAAAATCGATGGCAGCAACGGGTCCAGTCGTATCAACAGCGCCTACAGCAAGAACGATCCGCAACGGCTCATCAACACCATCTTCAACAACTTTGGCATCACCATTCAGCACTACGTGCAGATCGATTTCTGTGCCTTCAAGTCGTTGGTCGATTCGGTCGGCGGAGTCGCCGTGCCGTTCGAATTTGCGGCGCGCGATCGCAACACTGGCCTCGATGTGCCCACACCTGGCTGCTTCAACTTCAGCGGCGAAGCAGGGTTGGCATACGTGCGCAGCCGCCACTACCAGTTCCTCAATCCCAAGACTGGCAAGTGGAAAGAAGACCCCGCCGCCGACTATGGCCGCATCTCGCGTCAGCAAGATTTCTTGCGTCGCACCGTCACCAAAGTGTTGGACAAGGGCGCGTTCAATATCAATCGGGCACGCACGCTGATCAACGTGGCGCAGAAGTACGTAGTGGTCGATCCCGATCTCACCTTGGCTAAAGAACTCGAGTTTGCCGGAGTGATGAAATCACTCAATCCCGGCGAGATGCAGACCTACCAAGTTGAGGGTCTCGGCATCTTGAAGAACGGCAACGCGGTCATCGAGCCACACCTCACGGGCGAGAACATGAAGGCCATCTTGGCGATCTTCCGGGGCAAGGCGCGGCTTGCTGGCGCTCCAGCGCAGGTCTTCGAGACCACCACCACAATTGCTGCGACCACCACCACGACCGCATCAACCAGCTCATCGCCCGACTCAATCGCGCCGGCCACAACCACCACCACCATCAAGCCGGTGCCTACAACCACCACAGTGGCACTTCCCGATTCGGGAGCCACCGAGATCGTCAAGGGCATCGTGCCGCCCAAGGATGTCGTCTGCCCCTAACGGCTCACGGCGAGAGGTGCTGCGCATCACACCGACGCGACAACTAGCGTCAACCTGACATGCCAACCCATGCTGCACGATTCAAGCGCCGGCATACGCCAGCGCAGAAGCTGATCGTGGTTGTGAACTGCCTCTTGGCCGTGGCCTGCTTTGCTGGCGGAACGGCATTGGTGCTGGGCGAACGATTGGTCAGCAGCCAGCAAAAGTCGGCCCCTGTGGTCAACTTGGCCAAGGCGGAAGCAATGCACCTCGGTCCCGCCGAAGCATTCCCCGAGGCAGACGCAAAGGCGATGAACTTTCTCATCACCGGAGCCGACAACAATGCGTGCATCGCCGCCGACTCGCCGTTTGCTGGCGCCTTCGGTGACCGCTCGTCAACCGGCCAACGCAGCGACACGATCATGATCATGCGGGTCGATCCGGCCACCAGCCAGGCCGCAGTGTTGTCGTTCCCTCGCGACCTGTGGGTTCCAATTCACGGCACCGACACCGAGAACCGCATCAACTCGGCGTACGTGCGCAACAAGCCCAATACCTTGATCCGCACCATCTACGACAACTTCGGAATCGGCATCGACCACTTCATTCAGGTCGATTTCTGTGCATTCAAAACATTGGTCGATGCAGTGGGCGGCGTGGCGATCCCGTTTGAGTACCCCACCCGCGATACGCATACGGGCCTCAGCGTGCCAGCGCCCGGATGCTTCAACCTCAGCGGCGATCATGCGCTGGCATACGTGCGTTCGCGCCACTACGAGTACCTCAGTCCCAAGACTGGCAAGTGGGTCGAAGATGGGTTCGCCGACCTCGGTCGCATCTCGCGCCAGCAAGACTTTTTGCGGCGCGTTGTGGCCAAGGCACTGGCCACTGGCGTGTACACACCGTCGATTGCGCGAGGGCTCATCCGCACCGCCCAGCAATACGTGGTGACAGATCCTGACCTTACGTTGCAGAAGATGCTCGAGTTCGCTGGCGTCATCAAGGCGCTCGATCAGGGCAACCTACGCACCTACCAAATCGAGGTGAAGTCCGAGACGCGTGGAGCCAACCTCGTGCTGATCCCTCGGATGACTAGCGGCAATATGCAAGCAGTGATCTCGGTGTTCCGCGGTCGCGCACCACTGCTCGAGACGCCCAAAGAACCCTCGAACGCGCCAGCTACGGCACAAGCCGCCCCAGCCGCAGCGCCGGCCCCAGCAGCCACTACGGCCACAACCGCTGCCCCTCAAGGTGGCGACGGCGCCGAAGAAAACGTGAAGGGCATCGTGCCTCCTCGCGACGTACGCTGCTGAAGAGTCAGCGTCGTTGCACAGTGACGCCGTCGCTGTCAGCCAAACGAGCTACTGCAGCAGCACCGCGCTGAAGATCGATGTTCAACGCCACATCGAGAAACGCCCAAATCGCTTCGGTGTGCAACAGCAAGCCTTCGCGCCACGGCCGAAGCCCAGGGCCAATCGCGTCTCGCGCGCTCGACTCGAGATAGTCGACCACGATCTGGGGAAGGTCGGGGATCTGATGCGCCAACTCGGCATAGAGCCCGATGTCGCTCGAGGCCTGATGCGCGGCGGCAGCAAGGTCTACACGCCACACCGGCTCCCCGGGCAACAACGCCCACGGCCGGTCTGCGTCGCTGGCCGGCGGTGTCGACGTGTCGAGCTCGGCAACGACCAACAGCGTGGGTGCGTGCACACGGCCAAGCGCAGCGTCGCTCATCGTGCGGGTGTAGGCCTGCATTCCAACGACAGCACCGACGCGTGTATCGGCGGCGATTCCGCGCGTGCCCGCCACCATTGCCAGAGCCGTATACGCACCATACGAATGTCCAACTGCAGCGATGCGTTGCGCATCGATACCCGCGATCAAATCGTCGGGAAGCCCGGTGACGTGATCGGCACCCGCAAGCACTGAGTCGAGCAAGAACCCTGCGTCGCCGACGCGGTTCATCTCGTTGGTTCGGTCATCGACGTTGGTGCCAAGCAACCAATCGGCCAAGGCGTCGCCGGGGTGATCGGCTGACACCACAATGGCGCCACGCGCCGCGAGCGCCTCAGACAACAGCGAATACGCAAAGCGCATGCCGGTACGACCGTGCGAGAACAACACCAAGGGAAACTGGCCGGGGGCTACAGCAGGTTCGTGGCGTGCGCCCGCTGACTCGAAGGCGATGCCCGGCAACAGTTCATATGTTGCTATTGGCTCGCGAGCGAGCGACGCGGGATACCAAATGTCAACGCCAAGCAACCGGTTGTCACGCGCGGCATCGACGAGCAATGTAGATCGTCGACCTACGGGAAAGATCTGAGGTTCGAGTGATGGGGCGGCAGTCAGCAAGCTCACGGGCTCAGCTTAGGACCCAGACGCCAGCCAACGAATTGGCCGGGTACACCATCATCAATCGTCGAGCAGTTTCGACAACGCCTCGGCCACACCAGATGGTCCGGCGACACAGGTGATCTTGGCGCCAACTGCTGCGGCGAGTTTGTAGGCCTCGTCGGAGTCACCCTCGGGCGCGATGATCAACAGTTCGTCGAGCGATGCGGCAGCAGCGATGACATCGCCCTCGACCGTGGCACGGCAATCGGACAGCAACACTGCGATGCGGCGACCGGCCTGCGAGCGATGCAGTTGCAGCCGCGCTGCCGTGAGCGCGCCAGCAAGATCGGTGGTGCCGAATCCGCGCAGCGTGAGTACGTCGTTGATCACGCGGTCGCCGTCTTTATAGACATCTTGCGATTTGGCGACAACCACAT
>JAPKZR010000043.1 GCA_026393695.1 Actinomycetota bacterium | reverse complement strand
GGTGTGTGCTGGCCGACCCTTCTTCATCACGATGGGCGTGGCCCACGCGTCGTGAGCACCCGCGTTGAGTAGCGCTGCGATGGTGTGGGCAATGACCTCGCCGGTGGCATCGTCGAGGTTGACCTCGAGCAGTCGCACCGGCTGCCCAGCGTTATGGCTGCCGGTGGCCGCCGCTGCGAGCTCGTCGCCGATGACAACCTGCACCACATTGGGTCGCCCGGGAGTGTCGGCGGTGCCAGCGCCGTAGCCAACTGAGCGCACGTTCATCGCAGGCATTGGTTCGAATGCATCGGCGAGTGCGGTCATGAGTGCGACGCCGGTTGGAGTGGCGATCTCTTTGCGAGTGTCGATGCCGAACGCCGGAGCATTGCGCTGCGCGAGGAGGCCGGTGACTGCAGGGGCCGGATTGGGCAGTTCGCCATGAGCAGCGTGAACGGATCCGCGCCCCACCGCGATGGGGCTACACACGATTCGATCGATGCCGAGTACCTCAAGAGCGGCGCACGTGCCGACGATGTCGACGATGGCATCGACCGAGCCGACTTCGTGGAACTCGACATCGAGCATCGGCATGCGATGCATTGCGCCTTCGACCGTGGCGAGCGCATCGAATGTTGCGAGCGCGCGATCGCGAACGCGAACTGGCAGATCGCTGTTCATCAGCAACTCGCGAATCGCGCGATACGGGCGATGAGCTTCGTTATGGGTGTGCTCGTGCTCGTGCTCGTGCTCGTGCGAGTGATCGTTGACCACCACGAGGGCGTGCGTGGCGGCCACTCCACAGCGCAACACGGGTTCGAACATCAACGCATAATCGTCGATTCCCAAGCGCCCGATGATCTCGGCAACCGCAATGGGATCGGCCCCCGCATCGACGAGCGATCCGAGAGTCATGTCGCCAGCAGTTCCGGCAAAGCAATGGAACCAGGCGGTGGTCATTGCTTCATTATCCTCGCAATGGCACACGCGGCGCCAAACCCGTTGTCGATGCCGACCACGGTGATGCCGCTGGCGCACGACGCGTGCATCGCCAGCAACGCAGTGACGCCTTCGAGCGACGCGCCGTATCCGACACTGGTGGGCACTGCCACGATGGGAGCCGAACTGAGTCCGCCGATCACGCTTGCGAGGGCGCCCTCCATGCCTGCAACAACCACGATTGCTTCGGCCGCCGTGATCTCATCGAGGTGGGCGAGCAATCGGTGTAGTCCGGCAACGCCGACATCGGTGATTTGCCGAGGGGCGAATCCGAACGCTGCAAGGGTGATCAAGCACTCGTTTACGACCTGATGGTCAGCGGTGCCGGCCGAAAGCACCGAGACCTTCGCGGTGCGCCATGGCGCGGGCTGGCGCCAGAGGGCCGAGCCGCCCAGTTCAGTGGCTGGGCCGTGGGCCGCTATCGCAGCGCCAACCTGTTCGGCTGTGGCGCGGGTGAGCAGCACTGGGTCGGTGCTGTGGGCCAGGAGTTCGCCCACAATGCGGGTGACCTGATCGGCGGTTTTGCCGGGCCCGTAGACGGCCTCGGGAATTCCTTGGCGCAGCGATCGGTGGTGATCGACCAATGCGTCGCCGACATCGGCAAAGGGCAGGCGACGCAAGGTGGCCACGGCTTCGTCGGTGCTGAGCGTTCCGGCGCTCACGCCTGCGAGTAACTGACGAATATCGGCCTCATTCACGGCAAGCATGCTGCCACAGCCAGCGCCAATTTGGGCGGGAAATCTTGGGGCTGGCATGGTATTTCGGCCGTGCCTGAGCGTTGTGGTGCCGTAGCCTGAGCCGATGAGCAACAAGGTACGGGTGGGTTTTTTGGGCCCCTTTGGCACGTTTACCGAGCAGGCACTGCGCACGCAGGCCGATCTTGCCGACGGCGAACTCGTGCCCTTTCGTACCGTTCCCGATGTGCTCGACGCTGTTGAGGCCGGTGATGTCGATCTTGGTTTCGTGCCCATCGAGAATTCGATCGAAGGCACGGTCAACTTCACTCAAGACGCCCTGGCCTTCGACTACGAGTTGCTCATCGAACGCGAAGTGGTGCTCGATATTGAGCATTGCCTGCTGGCCGCGACGGGCACTGCGCTCGCCGATATCACTGAGGTGCTCTCTATCCCGGTAGCTACCGCTCAGTGCCATCAGTACTTGCGCTCCAATCTCCCCGATGCCTCGATTACGCCAGCAAGCAGCACAGCCGAAGCGGCGCGCACGTTGTCGGCCAACCCGGTGGCTGGTGTCGCCGCGATTGCTCCACGCAATGCAGCCGCGCTCTATGGCCTTGCGGTGATTGCGGCTGACATTGCCGATCACGGAGCCAACCAGACTCGTTTTGTGCTCGTCGGTAAGCAGCTTGTGCCGGCGCCAACCGGACACGATCGCACGGCGCTTGTGGTGTATCAGCGCGCCGATCAGCCCGGAAGCCTCATCGGCATTCTGCAAGAGTTCGCGGCGCGCCGCATCAACCTGTCGAACCTGCTCAGCCGGCCCACCAAGCGCGGTGGTCTCGGCGACTACTGCTTCATTTTGTATGCCGATGGCCATATCGCCGACGAACTCATGGCCGACGTCATGCGCTCGTTGCATTCGAAGCAAGGGGCCGTGAAGTTCCTCGGCTCGTACCCGGCCGCGGGCGAACATGCCCACAGCAGCCGCGAGCATGCCGATGCGCGGGCCGTGCTGACCCAGGCCGCGCTCTCACCACTTTCTTACGCTGAACAGGTACAAACATGAACATGCCTGCACCAGTTCGCGTCATTATCGCCGAGGACGAACGCGCCGTTCGCGAGTCGTTGTCTCGGGCGCTCACCCTTGAGGGCTACTCGGTGACCGCTGTGTCCGATGGAGCGCAGGCGCTTGAGGCGATGCGCGCGGAACCCGCCGACGTGTTGCTGCTCGATGTGATGATGCCCGTGGTCGATGGCCTGACTGCGTGTCGCGTTTTGCGTAGCGAGAAGAATCGCGTGCCCATCTTGTTGCTCACCGCGCGCACTGAAACCTCTGATCGAGTCGCTGGCCTCGATGCCGGTGCCGACGATTATCTGCCCAAGCCGTTTGCGTTGGCGGAGCTACTTGCTCGCCTTCGCGCGCTGTTGCGCCGCACACAGCCCGACGCCGAAGACGACTCAGCTGCCTGCTCGGTTGGTGACCTTCGCGTCGACTCACCGGCGCGACGGGTGTGGGTTGGTGACCAGGAAATCGAACTCTCGAAGACCGAATTCGATCTGCTGGAACTGCTCGTACGTAACTCGGGCATCGTGCTCGACCAGACCACAATCTACGAACGCATCTGGGGCTACGACTTTGGTGCCGATTCAAAGAACCTTGCGGTGTATATCGGTTATCTGCGTCGCAAAATCGACACGGCGGGTCGCGAACCGTTGATCCATACGGTGCGCGGCGTTGGTTACACGGTGCGGGCGCGATGACTCTTCGCGCCAAACTTGCGCTCGTGTTAGCTTCGCTGGCCGCTCTGGCAGCGATCGGGGTGGGCCTGTTGAGCTACGACGCCACCAGCACGCGCATGCTCGCCGAGATCGATCGAACCTTGCTGCGCTCGAGTCGGGCGCGCAACGATCTCGATGACGACAACCTGCCCAATCCTGGCGGCGGCCCACCCGGTCGTGGTGGTGACGGTGGCGTGCAGCTCGCGAGTCTTGAGGTGTTTCAGGTACTGAATGCCGCTGGCCAGATCATCATCCAGACCGATGGCGTCACGCTGCCGGTCAATGCTGCCGAGCTAGCCGTTGCTCGTACCGGTCGGGGTGAGGTGCTGCGCACAGTCACGGGTTCTGATAAACGCGAGTTTCGGGTGCGCACCCAGCCGCGACGAATCGGCGCATTTCAGTTTGGCCGTGATCTCTCCGAGATGAATCGGGTGCTCCACGATCTGCGTTCGCGCATCTTGCTCGTCGGCGGCGTCGCCGTTGTATTGGCCGCCTTCGCAGGGTGGTTCGCGGCCCGAGGCCTCACCAAGTCGTTGAGCGCACTCACTGAGGCGGCCAGCGAGGTGTCGTCGACGGGCCGTCTCGATATCGATGTGGCCGCTGGCGGCCGCGACGAAGTTGGTCGCCTCGGCACTGCCTTCTCCACGATGCTCACTGCATTGAACACCTCTCGCGAAGACCAACGCCGTCTCGTGCAAGATGCCGGCCACGAACTGCGTACGCCGCTCACTAGCTTGCGCACCAATGTCGATGTGTTGCGCCGTCACGGCGATCTTCCGGCCGAGATGCGCGCCAAGGTGCTTGACGATCTCGATATCGAAGTTGCCGAGCTGTCATCTCTGGTCGAAGAGGTGGTGGCCGTTGGCTCAGGGCGAAGCCCTGATGAACCATCCGTCGAGGTGCGCATCGCCGACGTGGTCGAGTCCGCAGCCGGTCGAGTTGGCCGACGTACCGGCCGCACCATCGATGTCACTGCCGACAGCTCGGTCGTGCTGGCGCAGCGGTCGTCACTCGATCGAGCGATTACGAACTTGCTCGACAACGCTGCCAAGTTCGACAACTCTGCAGAGCCCATCGAGATCAGCGTTGCGAACGGTCGTGTCGCTGTACGCGACCACGGACCCGGAATCGCGCCCGAAGATCTCGATCTGGTTTTCGACCGCTTCTATCGGGCAGTTGCGGCACGCTCGCAGCCGGGCTCAGGGCTTGGGCTCTCCATCGTTACTGAGGTGGCGGCAGCACACGGCGGAACGACCTTCGCTGCGAACCACCCAGAGCGGGGCGCAATCGTTGGTTTCGAACTGCCGATTGTCGAACGCTCGCCTCTCACCTGACTCTCACCTCCGCGCGAAGTGGCTCATACGTGAGGCGCACAAGATATGCACATCCGAACAGCGAGATCGAACCCCCTTCGACACCTCGACCTAATCAACTAGGAGAAGCTGAAATGAATCAGAAACGACTCGCAATCGCAGGCATGACCGGTGCATTGCTCATTGGTGCCGGTACTGGCGTAGTGCTCAACTTGCCCGCCGGAGCAGGTGCCAGCGGCGCAAGCGTTGCTGCTGCTACCACGCCTTCGGTGCCAGCAGATCCAACCGCTATCGGTGACGGTGGCCATGGTGGCCATGGCGCAATGCTCGCCGACTCACTTTCGAAGTTGGTCACCGACGGAACCATCACTCAGGCGCAGGCCGACTCGATCACTGCGGCACTTGAAGCCAATCGTCCAGCCGGTATGCCCGATGACGGTATGGGTGGTCCCGGAATGGGTCGCCACCACGGTAAGGGTGGCCCAGGCATGGGCGGCGAAGGTAAGGGTGGCCCCGGTATGGGTCGCGGTCGCGGCGCCGGCCTTGAGGCCGCAGCCACGGCGTTGGGCATCACTGCCGATGAACTGCGCACCGAGCTACAAGGCGGCAAGAGCATTGCCGATGTAGCTACTGCCAAGGGCGTGAATGTACAGACCGTGATCGATGCGCTCGTGGCTCAGGCCAAGACCCGCATCACCGACATGGTCAATGGTGTTCGCCCAGCGGCACCTGCCGATCAGCCCGACGCCCCGGCAACCACCAGTGGTGCAACCAACGGCTGATCTCAACCGTTCAAGAACTGAGTCCCTCCCCTGACGGACCGGGGTTCGATGTGTCGCCCCCTGACACATCGAACCCCGGTTTGTCGTTGTTCATCTACAGTTGCGGCCATGTCACAACCTGTTGCAGTCGTCACCGGAGCCAACTCAGGAATCGGTCGCGCGACGGCCATTCATCTCGCCAAGAACGGCTACTCGGTCTTTGGCACCGTGCGCAGTTTGACCAAGGCCACCAAGGTCTTGGCAATGGCCGAGGACCATGGCGCCGAGCTGCAGCTCATCGAACTTGATATTGCATCCGACGATTCAGTGAGTGAGGGAATGGGCCAGATCTTGCGCCAAGCAGGTCGGGTCGATGTGCTCGTCAACAACGCTGGTGTTGGCGGTAACGCTGTGGCAGAAGAGTGTCCACCCTCGATGTATCTCGATGTCATGAACACCAACTTGTGCGGTGCCGTGCGATGCATCCAGGCGGTGCTTCCCGGAATGCGTGAACGTGGCAGCGGTTGCATCGTGAACATCACCTCGATTGCTGGTCGCATGGCCGCGCTGGCGCAGTCGCCCTATGTCACTTCGAAGTGGGCGCTCGAAGGTTTGTCCGAAGGCTTGGCCCAAGAGCTCGCGCCGTTTGGAATTCGCGTTGCGGTGATTCAGCCCGGCGTCACGAAGTCGGCCATCTTCGCCAAGAACATCGATGCCCCGAACCAAAGCGGCGCCTACGACCCGCACTACCGTCGCCTGTTTCAGTTCTATGCCACGGGTATGGCCAACGCCACCGATCCGTTCGAAGTGGGCGAACTGATTCACCACGCGATCACCACCGATGCTCCACAGTTGCGCTATCCGTGTAGCTGGGGCGGCGCCGAGCTCATCGAGGGTCGCGCCAAGATGTCCGACGCTGACTGGGTCGAGATGGGCCGCCATGAAGATGACAGCGATTATTACGCCGGATTCAAAGCAGCCTTCGGGCTCGATTTGGCGTAACGCCGAGCTCGCTACCGATCGTTTGTCTGGCTGACCGACGCAGGGCCTCAAGAAATGAGCTACAACGGAGCCGTGAGTGTTTCAAAAAACACCCTTCAACGTCGGGTGATCACCATCCCTGCGCTGTTCGTTGCTGCCATATTGCTCACGCTGCTGATTCCGGTGTGGGTTCCTGTGATGGTGTTGGCCGATGCGCTGCGCGCCAAGTTTCGCTTTCCGCTGCTTCGTCTCGTCTCATTCGCGTTCTGCTGGGCTTGGCTCGAAACGGTCGGGGTCGTTGCCGCCTTTGGTCTGTGGGTTATCGGGCAGAGCGGCAACCAACGCGCGCATTACGACCTACAGCGATGGTGGGCGGCTCACTTGCTCGACGCGTTGCGGGTCACGTGCGGCATTCGCGTAGAGACCACCGACCACGCGGTGTTCAGCCCAGGCCCAGCGGTGCTGTTCGTGCGCCATGCCAGCTTGGCCGACTCGTTGGTGTCTGCGTATGTGATCACGCACTTGGCCCAGATGCGGCCGCACTATGTGCTCAAACGCGAACTGCTCAGCGATCCGTGTCTCGATGTGGTTGGCCAGCGCGTGCCCAATTACTTCCTCGATCGCGGAGCGAACGATTCGGCTCCCGAACTTGCGGCTATCGAACGCCTCGCTGCCGCACTCGGCCCGGCTGATATCGGCATTATCTTCCCCGAGGGCACCCGCGCCAACCCCGCCAAGCGGGTTGCAGCGATGGCCAAGCTTGAGCAGCGAGATGCCGCTCGTGCCGACAAGCTCAAGAACCTCCGGCATCTGCTTCCACCGCGACCCAGCGGCGCGAGCGCGATGATGCGCGGGGCACCGAATGTCGATGTGATCTTGGCGTGGCATGTGGGCTTCGAGGGACTCGATACGTTCGGCGGCATTCTCAAGGCGTTGAGTCGTCGATTCGATCCGATCCGTTTCGTGGCCCATCGTGTGGCCAACGCCGAGGTTCCATCTGGTGATGCATTCGCACCCTGGCTCGATGACCAGTGGTTACGTTTAGACAACGAAGTAGATCTCGCGCTCACCGAGCGCGCCGAAAGGAAGCTCACATGAGCCATGCGATGCTGGTCTCAGCGCTCGCCATTGTTGTGCTGATGCTCAGTACGTGGGTACTGAGTCTCATCTTGAAAAACGCATCCATCGTCGACATCGTGTGGGGTCTGGGCTTCGTGGTGGTGGCCTGGGTTGTGCGCCTGTCTACCGATGGCAACAATGCTCGCCAATGGTTGCTCGTTGCGATGGTCACCGTGTGGGGCCTTCGCCTCGCGGGCTACTTGTTTTGGCGTAACCACGGCAACGGCGAAGACTTCCGCTACCGCGCGATGCGCAAGCACTACGGCCCGCGGTTCGGACTCATCAGCCTTGCCACCGTGTTTGCTCTACAGGGTGCACTGATGTTTGTGGTTTCGTTGTCGGTGCAACTTGGGCAAGCCGATGCCACACCCAACATCGGTGTCATTGCGTACATCGGCGTAGCGCTGTGGTTGGTTGGGCTGTTCTTCGAAGCCGTAGGCGATGCTCAACTGGCTCGTTTCAAAGCCGACCCAGCCAATCAAGGCATGGTGATGCGCACTGGCCTGTGGCGCTACACCCGTCATCCCAACTACTTCGGTGATTCGTGCGTGTGGTGGGGCATCGGTCTCGTTGCCGCCGAAACCGGCTCGGCCGCGTGGGGTTTGATTGGCTCGCTGGTGATGACGGTTCTTGTGCGCCGCGTGTCTGGGGTACCGATGCTCGAAAAGACCATGGGCAAGCGCCGTCCCGGCTATGCCGAATACGTGGCCACCACGAGTGCGTTCTTCCCGCGGCCACCAAAGAAGGCGTAGCTCGCTTCAGCGAGTCGTCAGCGTTGCGGCGGTTCCGATTGCGAAGCGTGGGTTCAGACTCGGGTCGATGGTGCGCAGCGCAGTCAACAGCGGCTGATGTGCAATCGAGACGCAACCCGACGTGGCCTTGGTGGCGCCCGACGTGGTGTAGCTGAAGCGGTGCAGAAAGATTGCTGATGCCAACGCAGGTTCATCGGCAGAATCGCCACTCACGTTTGGTTCGGTGTTGGCGCCGATGAGCACGGCGTGTTCGTAGGCGGCACCAACGCCGTGTAGTAACTCGTCGGCACCCGAGCACGTGGTGGTGTCTGAGCGCCAGTGTCCGTAGCCGGGCGTGTTGGGCTCAGCGCCGTAACAGTCGTCGGGTTGGATGTGTCGGTATGCGCCACGAGCGCCGGGGTCGGGGCTGTTTCCAAAGAACGAGATGGGTCCCTGTGGGCTGTTGACCACGCCCAGACCGAAGACACCCGATGGGGTGGTGTCGTCGCCGCTGCGACGATCGGCGAGCGGTCGAATTCCGTTGCGTCCAAGGCGCGCTGTGGTTGGCGCCAGCGAGCAGCGCCACGCGTTGTCGGCGCCGCGAGTGGCGATCTGCACTGTGGCTGTCGTCGACGTGATCGATGGAGCCAACACAACAATCCACTGATTCGCTGTTGGCTCGCTGTGCACCAACGAACCGAGCACGCGCGCGTCGCACGCGGCCAACTGCGAACCGTCGAATGGCGGCGCGCTCGGGAACGGCAACTCTTGAGAACGGTCACCACGCACGGCAGGCTCGGTGACATGAACCGTTGTGTTGATCAGCGAGGAGAGCGACGGCGATGCCGTGGGCTGAGCGCCGCTGAGCTGCCCGCGTGGGTTCGCTTGAGCGCACGATGCGAAACCGAGCACGGTCGTGATCGTAATCACCGTGACAAATCTGGTGGGCGGCCTCAGCACACTGCGAACGTAGTTGACCCGTAGGTGCGGGTGGCTCCCGTTGCATCGGTACGGGTGACGTAACCAAGGCCAACGCCTCTGTAGACCGCAGAGATGATGTTGGCGTGGTGTGGTGGCGATGCCATCCACAGATCCATCAACTGCGGTACCGCGATCGCTGGTGGCGCCGTAGAAAATGCGACGTTCTCGCCGGTGGGGCAGCCCACAGCTGCGTTGCGAGGGGCGGCCGCTGAATGCGAAAGGCCGCCAGCCAATTGGGCGAGGTGCAGAGCCCACGCACATGCTGTTGCCTGAGCCGCCGGATTCACGACGAGCTCCCCAACTCGTGCTCGTCGGCGCTCGGCGTTGATGCGATCGAGCCCCGCGTTGGTGCACGCCGAGTAGGTAGCTCGCGGCGTGATCGGGGCCACGTTCGTGGGCGCTGCGAGCGTCGCGGTGACCGATGGTCCGGAGAACCAACCTTGCAGGTCGACCACCAAGTTGGTTTGTGGTTGGCTCCAGTAGCCAAGGCCGCGGTTTGAGGTTTGGGTGATTGCGAAGTTGGCGACGATGTCGCCTTGGCCTTGCGGATTGAGCGTTGAGGTGTCGGGTTGCGCTGTTCCCGCCGCATAGCCACGGATAAACCCGGCATCGCCATCTACCGATGTCACGTTGTAGGCCATCGAGCCGTGTTGGCTCACAGCGAGCTCGACACCACCCTGCGGATAGATCGGAACGCCCACGCCAAGCGGGCTCGTTTGGCGAGTGTCCATCAGCCGTACCGGATCGACCACGCTGAACAATCCGTCGCTGCTCGGTGAGGCACTCGGGCCGGTGAAGTAGCCCGAGTAATCGACAACTATGTGGCCGCCACCCGACAAGAACAAGGTGATCCCTTGGGCCGACGCACCGAAGATGCCGCCAGCAGCCCGAGTCTGGTCGAACCAGTCGAGGTTGAGTACCGACGCCGTCGGCATCGGAGTAGCGGCTGGAAATGCCGTAACGAAGCCGGGTCGCGTCGACTCGGTGACGGTGATGTTCAAGGCCAAAGCAATCGCATCAGCGGGCACGCCTGCAGGTAAGGGGATGGTTACTGATCCGCCCGGCGCGACGATGTTGTTGGAACGCGAATCGAACAGTCGCGACGAGGTGTTCGGCACGAATCGCCCGGCCGCCACGGTGGCACCTTGAGGAACGAATGCGCCGACGACATCAACCACTACGAATGCGGGCACCGACGTGTACACGCGCAGCCGACCGAGATCGTCAACTTTGGTGATGGTTCCGTTGGCGCGTGTCTGGCCAGCTTGAAAGTTGAGGTTCGACACGGTGGGCAACTGTTGGTCGCCGGGCCAGGCCGTGAGAAACCCATCGGCTACAGGGCCTACAACGGTGAGCGTCACGGCGAGTGCGGTTGATCCGGTGGGAATGGCGCAACGATTCAGTGTCGAGATCGAGATGGTCTGCGGGTCTACTCGCGAATAGCCGTTGCCGCCGTCAGGGCGGGTGTCGGCGAGTCGGCACGGTTGCACCGGCACGAATGCAGCAGGTGGTGTGGTGACAACGGGCGCGGCACTGGCCCCACGAGCGACGCTGGGGATGGTGCCAATTGTCGCGAGCAACGAAACAGCGAGTACGTGAGCAACGAATGATTTCACGGGCGACCTCCGTTCGGGCATGCGTCGCACGGCTCCGGTTCAGTGGCTTCATCGTGACAGACAAGCCGCGATCAATCAACGCAGCGAAAGTCACTTCCGTTACATTCGCGGCGTGCATTCGTCGCCGCTTTCTACGCTGTTGTTGATCTTCGCTGTCGCCGTGTTGACGCCAATCGTGGTCGATCTTCCGAAGAAGGTACGCGTGCCGGCTGTGGTGCTCGAACTTGTGCTCGGCATCGTGATAGGTCCGATGGTTCTCGGGTGGGCCGAACGTGGCGAGATCGTTGAGGTGCTGGCCGAGTTCGGGCTCGCCTTTTTGATCTTCCTCGCCGGCTTCGAGCTCGACTTCGCGCAGATGAAAGGTGCGCCGCTACGCCTCGCATCACAAACGTGGGTGGCGTCGCTCGTGCTCGGTCTCGGAGCGGGCTATGCCATGGCCTCAAGCGGTCTGACCATCTCGTGGTTGGTTGTTGGGTTGGCGCTCACCACAACAGCCCTCGGAACCTTGCTGCCGATCTTGCGCGACGCAGGCCAACTCACTACCGACGTTGGTCGTCACGTACTCGCGAACGGCGCTGTCGGCGAATTCGGTCCCATCTTGGCGATTGCGCTGGTGCTCGGATCGAAGAGCCCTGCTCGATCGTTGGTTACGTTGGTGGCGTTCGCGGTCGTCGCAGCGGTTGCTGTGTGGCTGTCATCGCGCCCAGTGCCAGAGCGGCTTTCGCATCTCGCTCAGCGCACGCTGAGTACCAGCGGTCAGCTGCCCGTGCGCATTGCGATCTTGATGGTCACCGCTCTGGTGTGGTGGGCCTCGAAGCTCGAGCTCGACATCCTGCTGGGGGCGTTCGCGGCCGGCATCGTGTTCCGCACGTTCAGCGAGTCAGCCCACGATCACGAGCATTTGAAAATTACTGAGTCGAAACTCGACGCCGTTGGGTTTGGGTTTCTGATTCCGTTGTTCTTCGTGGTGAGCGGTATGAAGTTCGACCTCGATGCGCTCTCCCACGACGCCAGCGCGATCGCCAAAGTTCCGTTGTTCCTTGTGTTGATGCTGGTTGTGCGTGGCGTGCCGGTGATGGTGCTCTATCGAAAGGCATTGACTGCTGCCTCGCGTCGCGCCGTTGCGCTGATGACCAGTGCTGGTCTGCCATTGGTGGTTGTTATCACCACCATTGGTGTCGACTCTGGGCGAATGAAGCCAGCCAACGCGGCAGCCCTGGTTGGTGCCGGCATGTTGTCGGTGCTTGTGTTCCCTTTGGTGGGCCTTGCCCAGCTCAAGCGCGAGGCTCCAGAGACGCAGGCCGCCGACGCTGCTCGGTAGCCTCGGTAGCGAAGTTGCACGCAACAAGATGAGGACATCGCGATGGTCAATGATCTGAAGTTCGGCTGGTTATCACCGGTTATCGGCAACCGATGGAGCGATCATCAGCCCATCGTCGTGTACCAGGAACAGCACATCTTGCCCACGGCTCTGCCTCACTTCGACTCGCTCTGGATTGCCGATCACTTTTACGGCTTCGACGCCAAAACCGATCCATTTTTAGAAGCGTGGACCACGCTCACTTGGCTCGCCGCGAAGTTTCCCAACGTGTTGCTGTGTCATCACGTGCTCGGTCAGGGCTATCGGCCACCGGCCCTCACGGCAAAGATGTCGGCAACGCTGCAGACTCTGTCGGGCGGTCGGTTCATTTTGGGCATTGGCGCCGGTTGGCGCGAAGACGAATACAAGTCATATGGCTACGACTTTCCGAAGGCTTCCATTCGGTTCGCTCAGCTCGAAGAACTGATTCACATCTGCCGAGCAATGTGGACCGAAGACTTCCCGAGCTTCGAGGGTAAGCACTTCTCAATTACCGAGGCCTCAGCGCCGCCGCTGCCGAACCCAATTCCACCCATTTGTATGGGTGCATCGGGTGAGCAGATTGGTTTGCCGATGGTCGGACGCCTCGCCGATATGTGGAATGGCTTCATGCGCGGTGAGACCGATTGGTTGCGTAAGCGAGACATCGTGCACGCCTCTGCCGAGAAGGCTGGCCGCAACCCAGCCGATATCGAAATCAGCATGACCGTCGAACGAGCACTGCCTGACACCGATGCCGAGGCCGCCGAGTTCCGCGAGCGCCTCGAGTATCTCGTGGGGCTTGGCGTGCGTCACTTTGTTCTTGACTTCGGTCATCCGCAGTCCACCGATCCGGTGCACCGCTTTGTCGAGCAGGTCATGAGCCCGATGCGTGCCGCGAGGTAATGACTTTCGGCCCTAGCTCGGCGAGGGCATCCTCCCTAACTTTTGAGATGAGGCCTGCCTACCGAGGGCAGCAGTATCGAGGGAGTTACGGCAATGGTGCAGATCACGACATCGACCACGCTGTCGGAGGCGGCGCCCGCCAAGGATGCCGAAGCGTGGGCTGGCCTGAAGTTGCTCGACCTCGTTGACCATGTCGAATCAGTTCATCATCGGTACCTCGCCACCGAGTTGCCGCGGGCGCTGGCGTTGATTGATGCGATTACCGACGAGCACTCGCAGCGCCACCCAGAGTTACTGCACGTGCAACGCCTCATGCATGAGATTCAGGCAGATCTGCGTCCACATCTGGTGAAAGAGGAGCGGGTGCTGTTTCCGATGGTGCGTCGTTTGGCCGCGGCCAAGGTGGCGCCGTCGTTTCACTGTGGCACGCTACAAAATCCAATCTCAATGATGCTGAGCGACCACAGTCGGGTGAGCGAGTTACTGGCCGACCTCAGGGCTGCGGCAAACGGATACGAATTGCCGTCGGACGCCTGCACTACCTATCGAGCGTGTTACGAATTGCTCGTTGAGATCGAGGCCGACACGCACCTGCACATACATAAGGAGAACGACGTGTTGTTCCCCGCTGTAGTTGCTCTTGAGGCTCGCCTCGCGCTGTAGCGCCGGGGCAAATGGAACGCTGCTTGTTGAGCTAGTGAACCGGCCAGAGCAGCGGATTGCCGGGTCCGCCGACCAAGGTTCCGGGTTCGGCTCCACCGAGCCACATCGCCCTGTCGAACGCGCGGTATGGCGAGTCGTCGGGTCCTACGCGAGTGCCGTCGGCCACGTAAATCACGGTCATCACCGAGCGCAGCAACGGTGTGTTGTTTGCCGGAGCGCGGTGCAGGGTCCAACCGGTGTGAAACGTAGCGTCGCCCGCGCGCACGGCGCCGTGCGTGCTGGTTGGAAACCCGCGTTCGCAAACCATCTCGTCGAAACGTGCTTCCGATTCGTCGCCGATAACCCACTTGCCGAGATCGCCGTGCTGGTGGCTGCCGTCGGCGAAGGTCATGCTGCCCACATCGGCGGGCACATCGACGAGTGGCATCCACATGGTGATGGTGCGGTCAGTATCGAGCGGCCAATAGGTCTGGTCTTGGTGCCACGGTGTGAACCCACCGAAAGGCTCTTTGAACAATGCCTGATCGTGATAGAGCCGAACGCCTTCGACACCGAGCAGGTCGGCGGCAACCTTGGCGAAACGTGGCGCGAACGAAAACATCTTTGCAACGTCGTCGTTGAAGCAGATGTTGGGTACCTGCAAAAACGCTTTGCCGTAGGTGTCGCGCTTGTTGATGTCGGGGTGGCGGGCGGTGGCGCGCTGCACGGATGACTCGATGGCGGCGCGGTAGACATCGATCTCGGCGGTTGATGCCAAGCCGCGAACAACCGTGTGTCCGTCGCGTGCAAATTCAGCGATCTGCTCGGCGCCAACATTGACCAGCGACGTGAGTGGCGGCACAGATGAGAGGTCGTGCTCGGTACTCATTGCACAACCGGAATTGAGCCGCCCTGTTTGCGTGGGGCGTTGGGGTCTGCCTCGGGGAGGTACAACGCAACGCTGCCCTCAAGCCCTTCGAGCCGAGCGACTGCTTCAGAGATTTCGAAGAACGCGTCGGCGTCAAACAAGTGTGGATGATGAGGATCATGGAGGCGCTTGTCGAGTTCGGCAAGTGTGTCGCGCCAACCCTCGCGGCCATACGACGGCCACTTGATTCCGGCCTGCATGAACACGATGTCGATGAAATAACGCGAGGTGCCCTCGCCGCCTGGCTGTGGGCGGCGGGCATGCACCAAGGCCGAGTGGGCAAAGACAACAGAGCCTGGAGCGAGGTTGTTGAGCACCACTGTGCCGGGGATTTCTTCAGTGCCGCAGAACCACAACGCATCGCGACGCATGACCGCGCGATGACTGCGACGCAGCAGCAGCATGTCGCCGATGGTTCCGTTGAGGCCGGCCAGATAATGCAACACGTGAACTTGCGTATGGCTGCGGTTCACCTGTGGGATTTGCTCGTAGTCGTGATGCCAACCCACGCCCGCAAGTCCGGCGTTGTGGCGAGCCGCGTGGCAGTGGTGTAGCGCGTAGTTGGGGTCGCCCATGAGCTGGTCCATGACAGCGAGCGTCTTGGGGTCGGTGATGAGCGAACAGAGTTCGTCGTACTTCCACACGTTGCGACCAGCGAAGCGCGGCTCGGTATCGGCGTACCGGTCGACCTCTTCGCTGGCGGCGCGGATCTGCTCGGG
>JAPKZR010000162.1 GCA_026393695.1 Actinomycetota bacterium | reverse complement strand
TCGATGACGAAGCATTGAAAGCAATGCGTTACCTCACCGAGAACGAGGGCGTCACCAGCTTCAAGTTGTTCATGGCCTACCCGGGCGTGTTCTACAGCGACGACGGTCAGATCCTTCGTGCCATGCAGACCGCCGGCGACATTGGCGCCACCATCATGATGCATGCCGAAAATGGCATCGCCATCGATGTGCTCGTGTCGCAGGCGTTGGCCCGCGGCGAGACCGATCCCAAGTACCACAGCTACACGCGGCCGTCGCTGCTCGAGGGCGAGGCCACGCATCGTGCCATCGTGCTGAGCAAGGTTGCCGGCAACGCACCGCTCTACATCGTGCACGTGTCGGCATCCGATGCACTGCTCGAGATTGCTGCGGCTCGCGATGCAGGCCGCAACGTGTTCGCCGAAACATGTCCGCAGTACCTCTATATGACGCTCGAAGAGACCTTGGCCAAGCCCGGTTTCGAAGGCGCCAAATGGGTGTGCTCGCCGCCAGTGCGTTCGGCGCACGACACGCACAATCACCACGGCGATCTCTGGAAGGGCTTGCGCACCAACGACTTGGCCATCGTGAGCACCGACCATTGTCCGTTCTGCATGAAGGATCAAAAAGAACTCGGCCTCGGCAATTTCTCAAAGATTCCCAACGGCATGGGCGGCGTCGAGCACCGTATAGAACTGCTGTATCAGGGCGTAGTCAACGGCGAGCTTTCGCTCGAGCGTTGGGTCGAAACGTGTTGCACCACGCCAGCGCGCATGTTCGGTATGTACCCAAAGAAGGGCATCATCGCCCCGGGAGCCGATGCCGACATCGTGGTGTGGGATCCCAAGACCCAGACCAAGATCGGCATCAACGACAAGCACCACATGAACATTGATCACTCGTCGTGGGAGGGCTATGTCATCGACGGCAGTGTCGACACGGTGCTCTCGCGTGGATCCATCATCATTCAGAACAACGCGTATCTGGGTCGCAAGGGTCACGGCCAGTTCGTGCGCCGCGGCCTGTCGCAGTACTTGGTCTGACCTGCGCCAAAGCGCTGCAGCACCTAGGTTTCACATCAACCCCGAATCCCCTCGAAGACTGGAAGAAGTCACGTTATGAAGAAGATCTCGCATTGGATCGATGGCAAAGTCGTCGAAGGTACCTCGGGCCGTTCAGGCATTGTGTGGCAGCCCGCTACTGGTGAGCAGCAGGCAAGCGTCGACTTCGCCTCGGTCGAAGAAACGGGACACGCAATTGCGGTAGCCAAGGCGGCCTTTGCATCGTGGCGCTCAACCAACTTGTCGCGTCGCGCCGAGGTCATGTTCCACATGCGCGAACTGGTCGATGCGAACCGCAAAGAGATTGCTTCGTTGCTCTCGGCCGAACACGGCAAGGTGCTCGGCGACGCACTCGGCGAAGTCGCTCGCGGTCTCGAAAACATCGAGTACGCGTGTGGCGTTCCGAACTTGCTCAAGGGTGGTTACAGCGAGCAGGCCAGCAGCGGCGTCGATGTGTACAGCATCAAGCAGCCGCTTGGTGTTGTCGCCGGTATCACGCCCTT
>JAPKZR010000307.1 GCA_026393695.1 Actinomycetota bacterium | reverse complement strand
TCGCCACTGGGCGTTGCGCCTTCGCCAGCGGTGGAATAGAAGAAGTGCTTGCTCCATCCGCCGTGCTCGCCAGGCGTTGGCGAGGCGACCACCTTCACCAAAGAGAAGCCCATCACGTTGGTATAAAAATCGTGAGTTGCGGCGGTGTCGCGGGTGGCGAGCGCTACGTGGTGAAAGCCCATCAGAACTCCTCTAGATCAAGTTGTCGAAAGTTTCGCATCTTTCGTGCCCGTCCCGTTGACTGAAGCCACCGTCGGCTCGCCATGATGGGGGACATGCTGTTGGGTGACGATCTTCTGGCCTGGTTGGTGCTCGCAATGGGCGGCGCGTTGTTCGTGGGCAATTTGCTCGCGTTGCTCAAGCCGCCGGCCAGACCCAAACCTGGCGAACTCACTCGGGCACCAGTTGGACGCAGTTTGATGATGACGCTGGCCGGTGGCGTTGCCGCGCTATGGGCCATCGGATCGCTCTTGTCCAAGTAAGTGATTCACCCGCAGCGTACGCTGGCTCGATGCCTCCGATTCCGCTGCGGTTCTTGAAGTCGGCCACACGCGTCGACGATCTTCCAGAGTCCGATCGCGAGGTCGCAGTAGTTGGTCGATCCAACGTCGGTAAGTCGTCACTCATTAATGCGTTCGCCAATCGCACCCGCCTTGCGCACACCAGCAAGACCCCTGGCCGCACGCAACTGATCAACATTTTCGAAGTCGAGCCCGGCGTCACGGTCGTCGACCTTCCCGGCTATGGCTACGCCAAGGTTCCCAATCGCGTAAAGCAAGATTGGGGCCAAATGATCGAGGGCTACCTGCTGCACCGCGATTGTTTGGAAATGGTGATGGTGCTTGTCGACGGCGAAATTGGGCCCACCAAACTCGACGTGCAGATGCTCGACTGGCTCCGCAGCAACGAGATTCCGCATCAGGTCATCGCCACCAAGAGCGACAAGGTGAAGTCGAGTAAGAAGCCCAAACGGCGTATTGAACTCTCCGAAGGCTGCAACCTTGAGCCCGGCGACATTGTGTGGGTCAGCGCATCGAAGGGCATCGGCATCGACCGGCTGCAAGACCTGATCTGGTCGTGGCTCGCGCCCTGACCAAATGGGCTTTAGGGCTCGATGATCGGGAAGAAGAGGTCGAACTGATCCAGCAGGGCGATGAATTCGCCAAAGCGCGCTGTGTCGCCAGTGATCGAGAGATCGCCTGTCTCGGTTTCGGCCTCGATGGTGCTCACGTGAGTGCTCACTTTCACCATTGCCTCAACCGTGGTGTTGATCTGGGTGGGGGCGGTGCCAAGACCGCGGCTGCCGTAGTGCAGAACTCCGTTGGCGACGGTGACATTGAAGTGCACGTTGTGGTCGGTGAAATGTATGTCGAACACAAAGCGCAGATCTGATGCCGCTGGCGCATTGAGCTTCACGCCGCAGTTGTCGAGCACCATGCGAGGGGTCATCGCGCGCATCACGTCGACGCGAGTCGCGCCGCGAAAGCCGGGCACCGATGGTGAACCGTTGCGCAGCTCTTGTGCGCCGGTGAGATAGAAGTCGCGCCATGGCGCTGACTCGCTTTGATAGCCCAACTGCTCGAGCGCGTCGGCCTGCAACAGCCGTGCTTCTTGGTTGGCGGGGTCGGCGAACACCACGTTGTTCACGACCTGTGCCACCCAACGAAATTCGCCGGCCTCGAAATCGACGCGAGCTTTGGCCAACACTTCTGCGGCGCCACCCATGTATTGCACGAACTTCTTGGCAGCATCGACAGGGATCAGCGGATGCAGCGTTGCCGGGTTCGCGTCGAACCACCCGAGGTAGCGCTGGTACACGGCCTTCACATTGTGGCTGACCGTGCCGTAGTAGTCACGGTTGAAGAACTCGTCGCCGATGGCCGCAGGGAGCGAGATCTCTTCGGCAATCTCCAGCGCGGTATGGCCGTGGTTGGCCAAGCGCAGTGTTTCGTCGTGCAGGTAGCGGTAGAGATCGCGCTGGCCGCCAAGCCATGCCTCGATGTCGGCACTTCCCCAACGCGGCCAATGGTGGCTGGCAAACGCAACATCGCTGCGATCAAGGAACGTCTCGAGCGCTTCGTTGATGTAGCGGCTCCAGCCGAGCGCATCGCGAATCTCGGCACCGCGCGGGGTGTAGAGATTGTGCAATGTGGCCACGCAATTTTCGGCCATGCACACGGCCCGAAAGTCGGGGAAGTAGAAGTTCATTTCGGCGGGCGCTTCGGTGCCGGGCGTGAGTTGGAACTCGATGCGAATGCCATCGATGACAAGCTCGGTACCGGTGAGCTCAATCGATTCAGTGGGAGCGATGAGGCCACCGGAGCCAAGGGGGATGCCCTTGCCAAGGCCGGCGTCGATATGTCCCCGTGGGCCAACCGGCAGCAGCGAGCCATACATGTACATTGCGCGGCGGGTCATGGCCGGACCCGCAGTGACGTTCTCGCTGATGGCTGCCTCAAGGAAACCGGCAGGAGCAATGAGACGAACATTGCCGCTGTTCACATCGTCGTCGGTGATGATGCCGCGGACGCCGCCGTAGTGGTCGGCGTGGCTGTGGGTGTAGATGACGGCCACGATGGGTCGAACGCCAAAGTGAGAGTCGACCAAGCTGCGAGCAGCGGCTGCGGTTTCGGCCATCGTGAGCGGATCAATCACGATCCAGCCGGTGTTGGTGCGCACGAACGTGATGTTCGAGATGTCGTAGCCACGAACTTGGTAGATGCCTTCGGTCACTTCGAACAGGCCGTGCAGGCAGTTGATTTGGGCTTGGCGCCACAGGCTTGGGTTGGCCTCGGCGGGCGCATCTTCGTTGAGGAACTCATACTTGCCCATGTCCCACAGCGCATTGCCGAAGGGGCCGTTGATCACGGGTGGTTCAAGTTGGGCAAGGAGTCCCTGCGAGGCACGCTCAAAGTCGGCCCGATCGGCGAGATTGAGGTGAGAATGCACGGCGGCATTGCGAGCCCGCGTGGTTTCGGTGGCGGGCTTTGGTGTGCGCTGTTCGTCGATGCTCATTGGCCTCGACGGTAGTTGACCTATTCGGTCATCGCTGACTTTGGGTTACAGCGACAGCCAATCAGAAGCACTTGCGGCGTGTTGGCTTCGTCGTTTGCTGGGTGGTGGCGCCACGGCCGATCACGTCGAGAACGTTGAAGAGGAATCCACGGTGGCGGGCTGGGGCGGAGGGCTTCCGGTTGCTGTTCATGAGATCATCATCGTGATTTCTCGTCACGACGTGAAGGGTGCGAGCACCGAAGCTTGCGGGGTGTTGGCACCGATCGATGGGGTGGTGCTACCACCACGTGGCGGCCTCTGAAGGAGCAGCCCGAAGTGTTGCCCGGATGGCGAGGGTTTAAGCAGGTTTCTGCCGATTCCGACTCGAAACCGCTGAGCCTGATGCTCGGTTACGCGCTCGCCCGCCGTCTAAACGGCGCAGGTGTCACGACGAATTGCGGGAATCTTGGCGATGTGAGGTGGGGCGTCAACACTAAAGTAGGAGGCGCCGTCTCGTTCCCCCAGAAGATGTCGGCACCCGTACTTGTCGCTCCCGTCAGAGGAGCCGTGAGCAGTGTGACCCTGACTACTGACCCCGCCCTCGCTAACGCCACGGGTGGCTACCTCATCAATGGCAAGCCCAAGGTGACTCCGAAGAAGCGCGGCGACGTGGCGGTCGCAGAGAAGATCTTCGCCCAGGCCGGCAGTTGTCGAACGCTCGAGCAGCCGCATGGAGTTCTGGCAATCGGCGTGGAGCGGGTGACGGGAATCGGACCCGCGTCATTTGCTTGGGAAGCAAATACTCTGCCATTGAGCTACACCCGCGTGCGTTGCTTTCGCAGCACGGGTGAACACTAGCGGCGAAGCTGATCTTGCCGCACCCTTCATTTGCCGGGGCCGCAGTCACTAGTGTGGCGCTGTGATCTTGTCAGACCGAACTTTGCGTGAAGAGATTGCGGCTCGCCGCATCGTGATCGACCCACTCGACGAACGGTGCATCCAGCCGTCGTCTATCGACGTGAAGGTCAGCAACCTGTTTCGTGTGTTCCGCAATCACACTGCGGGCATCATCGACGTGAAGCAAGACCTCGAAGATCTCACCGAGATGGTCGTCGTCGATCCCGACGGCGTGTTTATGTTGCACCCAGGCGAGTTTGTACTCGGCTCCACGCTCGAGCGCATCACGGTGCCCGACGATCTCGTGGCACGTATTGAAGGCAAGTCGTCGCTTGGTCGACTCGGTCTGCTGATCCACTCGACTGCGGGTTTCATCGATGCTGGCTTCGATGGCCACATCACGCTCGAGCTCAGCAATGTGGCCAGCTTGCCCATCACCATTTATCCGGGCATGAAGATCGGCCAGATCAGCTTTGTGCAGATGACCACGCCCGCCGACAACCCATACGGTAAAGGCGCACGGGGCAGCAAGTATCAGGGCCAGCGCGGCCCAACGCCGAGCCGCTATTTCGAGAACTTCACCTGAGCAATCAGTCGCCCGCTACAGGAGCCTGTAGCGGCGCTTCGTTCTGCATGGCGGCGAGCTGACGCTCGCCGTTCTCGATGGCCTCGATGAGGTGGATAGCGATGTCTGCCACCTTGACCTCGGACTCGTCCTTGCCAGCGGCCTTGACGCCGTCGTCGAGCATCACGTAACAGAACGGGCAAGCAGTGGCCACACGGCTTGCGCCGGTTGAGATTGCCTCCATCGCACGTTCGTCGTTCACCTTGGTGCCGATGGTCTCTTCCATCCACATGCGTGCGCCACCGGCGCCACAGCACATGCCCTTGGTTCCGTTGCGCTGCATCTCGACCACTTCGATGCCCTTGATCGAGGCAACGACCTTGCGAGGTGCGAGGTACACATCGTTGTGGCGACCGAGGTAGCAGCTGTCGTGATAGGTGATGCGCTCTTCGAGCGTGGCTTGGCTGACATCGAGCTGACCGCTCTCGATGAGCTGCTCGAGCAGTTGCGTGTGGTGCACGAGCTCGTAGTTGCCGCCCAGTTGTGGGTACTCGTTCTTGAGCGTGTTGAAGCAGTGTGGGCACTGGGTGATGATCTTCTTCACGCCCATGCCGTTGAGCATCTCGACGTTGGGCATTGCCAACAT
>JAPKZR010000213.1 GCA_026393695.1 Actinomycetota bacterium | reverse complement strand
GGCCGAGCGGCTCGCCGGCACTCGAGCTCGTCGCCGAGCAGAGGCCGAGGCCGCTATCGCCATGCTTGATGGACTACTGCTTATTCGTCAGCTCGCTGGCCCAGCCGTCGCTAACCGTGCCGCCAAACGGATCGGCGGCGCCGCACCGGGGGCGTCGGGTGCGTCGAAATGATGCCTACAGTCTGCGCATGACATCTATGAACGCCGAAGTTTTCGAGACGCTCCAAGTGCGCGCTGAGCCCGACGGTGTTGCGCCCGATGGGGCTGAGGTCCGCGTGCTCCTTGCGCTCGCTGGTGGCAGCATGGCCGAATTTTCGCTTCAGCCTGATCAGACGTCGATTGCTGTGCGGCACCTTTCGGTTGAAGAGCTTTGGTACGTGCTCGATGGCACCGGTGAGATGTGGCGTTCGTCGACTGATGGCACAGAGTCGGTGGTCGAGCTAACCCCCGGAACATGCGTGTCGATTCCGGTTGGCACAACGTTCCAATTCCGAAGCCTCGAGAGCGGCCTGCGCGCGGTGGGCGTGACGATGCCTCCGTGGCCGCTCGATCGCATCGAAGCGGTGCGAGTAGAGCCATCGCAATGGCAGGCCACGTTGGCCGAGGGGCCAGGACTCGGGCCGGTGGAGTAGTCGGTTGCACTTGTGTTCGCCCGACGGCGGCACCTCGTCAACATTCTTTGGGTATCGCGCCGAGCCGGGAACTTTTCGCTGAACAACGGCGACCTACTGAGTATGCAAAAGAACCGTATTGCCCTCCGTTTGTCCGCTGCTCTCGCTGCCTGCACCGCCGTAACTCTCATGGTGTCAGGCGTTTCGTATGCCCATGTTGAGCCAGATCCCATCGCTGTTGAGGCTGGCAAGAGCGCCACAGTGGGCTTCGCCCCGGGCCACGGCTGCGACGGATCGCCAACCATAAGCCTTGCGTTCAAAGTGCCCGCGTCGGTTACCGATGCCGTCCCCGTGGAGAAAGCGGGCTGGACGGGCGAAGCAAAAGATGGCGTGGTCACCTTCTCGGGCGGGTCAGTTGATGCCACCGTCGATACCGAGCGGTTTGAGATCACATTCACGGCGCCAGCCGAGGCCGGCCCGATCTACTTCCCAGTAGTGCAAACCTGCGTGAAGGGTGCGATCAGCTGGATTGATCCTCCGAACGCCGACGGCAGCGAAGCCGAATTTGCGTCGCCCGCAGTCATGGTCACCGCCGGCCCACCAACATCGGCTGACCTGATCCCTGCAGAAGAAGAAGAGACAATGGACACCATGGTCGCGACGGAGACGTCGACAGCCGACACCGTCGCTGCTACTCCTTCTGACATCACAGGAGTATCGATTTTGACGGCCGCCGGGGGTTCGAGCGAGAGCGACTCAAGCAACACCGGACTCATCGCCGTCATCATTGCCGCGGTCGTCGTGGTCGTTGGTGGTGGCGCCTTCGCAGCGAGCCGCCGTAAGAAGTAGTGATGCTCAGCTACTGCTGGCGTGTCGAGCTGTTACGACAGCGCTGGCAGTAGCTGTGTGAGTTCGATGAGGCGGCTATCGATGAGCGCTGCTGCGCGTACCAATGAGATCTCGCGGTACGTCGGATCGTCGAGCTTGTCGATGAAGTGTTGGCGAGTTGGATAACGAACCAGAATGGCTAGGTCCCACTGCTCGTCGCCGATGATCGTGCGATGCGCTGGCCCGAGCCAGATGGGTTCGCTGCCAAAACGCACATCGTCGGCCTCGTTGAGTTGGCCGTAGCGCTGGAAGGCCTGGAGCCCGGTGAGGCCGTCGACCCCGAACCCTTCGAGCGCCTGATCGCGGAACCGCAGCAGATTGAGCATCACGATGGGCTGCGATGGATCTGCTTGGCGCATTGCCTCAAGGGCTTCTTCGTTTGCATCGATGTGGAACATCTGTTGAGTCTTGCTGATCGGGGGCGTCTCAACCTAGAACGAGCCACTCGGGCGGGCAGTCAGTTCTTGGCGCGTGTTGTCGCTCGTACTGCTG
>JAPKZR010000133.1 GCA_026393695.1 Actinomycetota bacterium | reverse complement strand
GTGACGATTGAGACGAGATCTTTCTTGACGCGCAGGATGATGCCGTCTGTGGTGGCGACGAAGACGGTGCCTTCGTTGTCGGCGGTGACAGCGGCGATGCCCAACACGCCCGCCTTGAGCGCGGGACCAGGAAGGCCGTCGCCAGGATTGGCCGCAGGATCGAATGCAAAGCGATCAACGACGGCGGCAACCCCACGACCCGGAACGACTGTTGGCGGCGTTGTCTCAGCTGTGGTTGAAGTGGCGATGGGCTTTGTTGTCGACGTTGTGGATGACGGCGCCGGGACGGTGGGAGTTGTCTGCGAGTTCGCGTCGGGGCCATTGCCTGGTGACGACTCGCGGCCGAGCAAACGTGGCAGCGCTACCGCTGTGCCGCCGACGAGAAGCGCCGCAAGCGCAATGTTCGTTGCGATGCGCCGACGGCGGCGGCGTCGCTCGCGTGGGATTGCCGCGAGCAACTCTTGCACGGCGGCCGATGAGCGGTTTGGCAGCGCAGGCGATTCGAGTTCGAGCGGCTCAACGGCTTCTGGTTCTGGAAGACGCGCGGCGCCGTACAGAGATGCCCCAATCGCAATCGACAGTTTGGGATATGGGTCGAGACTGATTGGTCGTGAGGTTGCAAGCCCCACCATCTCGGCAACGAGAGGGATGCGAGATGTGCCGCCGAGGAGCAGAACTCGGGCCACCTGCTCCATATTGATGCCAGCGGAATCGACGGCGCGTTCGAGCGAGCGAATGGTTTCGTTGACTCGTGGACGAATGAGCGACTCAAATTCGGTACGACTCAGACGCACGTCGGTATCGAGTTCGTGCAGCGCGACGGGAACCAGCGTTTCATTGTCGCTCGAGAGAGATTCCTTCGCTCGACGACATTCGAGCCGCAGGCGTACTTGCCTGGGTCGCGTCTGGGGGTCGCGACGGTCGGCCTTCGAGACCGAGCCGCCCAATGACGCGTCGACATGGGTGAAGATCATTTGATCAAAATCGTTGCCACCCAATCGTTCGTTGGCTTCGCCGACGCCGACGAGTTCGAGTTGCTCACCGGAGCGACGAACGATCGCGGCCTCGAACGTGGCGCCTCCGAAGTTGTAGACAGCCGTGAATTCGTCAGGCGCAACTGGCGCTCGGTGGCGTAAGGCGACCATTGCCGCCTCGGGTTCAGCCAGCAGCACGATGTGGTCGGGGGCGATGCCGGCGAGCCGAGCGGCCTCGCAGAGCGAGTCGATCTTGAAGCTCGAGTAGTTGGCCGGGTGCGTGAAAACCACTAACGCTGGCGGCCGGCGTTCTTGCTCTGTCGCGCGCCGAACGATGTCAAGAATGAGGTGCCCAAGCAACGATTCAACGGAGTGTGTGGTGTGCCCAATGGTGATGGGTATGGGGTCGCCAAGACGTCGTTTGAAGTCGCGCGCTGCAAGGGCCGGATTGATGAGGGCCTCGCGTTCGGCTGAATCGCCGACGAGCACCTCACCGTTCTCGCGTATGAAAACGACCGACGGCATTTGGGCAACGTGGGTACCGAGAGTCAGCGCCGCAGCAGAGTTTTCGCGGGCGACGGAGGCAGCAGTGAAGCATGTACCAAGGTCAATGCCCAGTGCATATGCGCTCATCTGTTCCGACCCGTCACCAAGGTTCCTTTTGTTGCCCGGCGTAATCTAGCCCGCGTTGCATCTCGCAGACCGCCGCTGGGTTCGACCACCGTGGCAGAGCGCTGGAATACTCGCTCGCATCGCGGCTTCGCAGCCGGTGATGTCGTAAGCCGCGACGAGTTGCTCGCCGAGGTCGACTCGGGCGCGGCCAAGGCTTCGGTCGACATGTATCGGGCGATGATGGAAATCTGCGATGTCGATGAGATCGCTCCGTCGGCTGGGTTGCGCGTGAGCACTGAGAAGATCGTGTCTCAGCCAGACGGCAACGAGATCAACCTGCAGATCATTCGTCCCGACAACGACGACGTGTTGCCGTGCGTCTACTACATCCACGGCGGCGGCATGCAGGCGTTGTCATGTTTCGATGGCAACTATCGCGCGTGGGGCAAGATCCTTGCGGCCCTCGACCTCGTGGTCGTGATGGTCGATTTCCGTAACGCATTGTCGCCGTCGTCGGTGCCCGAGGTGGCGCCGTTCCCGGCCGGTCTGAACGACTGCGTGTCCGGACTGAAATGGGTGCACGCCAACGCCGCTGCACTCAAGGTCGACACCACCCGGGTCGTCGTTGCTGGCGAGAGCGGCGGCGGCAACCTCACGTTGGCGGTAGGCCTGAAGCTCAAGCGTGACCAAGAGCTGGGGCTCGTGAAGGGTCTCTACGCGCTGTGCCCGTATATCGCTGGTGAGTGGCCGCTGGCTTCAAACCCGTCGTCCACCGAGAACAACGGGATCTTGCTCGAGCTGCACAACAACCGCGGCGCTCATGCATATGGCATCGAGGCCTTCAACGCTCGCGATCCGCTCGCGTGGCCAGGCTTCGCTCAAGCCGACGATGTCGTTGGCCTTCCCCCAACGGTCATCAACGTGAACGAGTGCGACCCGTTGCGCGACGAAGGAATCGCTTTCTACCGACTGCTGATTGCCAACGGTGTCAGCGCGCGTTGTCGCCAGATGATGGGCACCATGCACGGCACCGAGATCTTCCCAATCGTGTGCCCCGACATCACCCGCGATACGGCTCGCGATATTGCCGGTTTCTGTAAGGGCTAGGTGCCCTGAGCGCTGCGCGGCGTTCGCAGATAGACGAACCAGTAGGTGAGCCCCACCAACAGCGCGCCGCCCAGAATATTGCCCGCCGTAACGGGCAGCAGGTTGCGCATCAAAAAGCGTGACCATGTGATCGATCGATAGGCGTCGGCGCTCGAATCGGTGGTGCTCCAGAATGCGTCGCGTGCAAACAGGCGCTGAAAGAGCGCCACCGGAACGAAGTAGAGGTTGGCGATGCTGTGCTCAAAACCTGCGGCGACAAACGCAGTCACCGCTGGAACGATGGCGACAACTTTGTCGGTCACTGAACGCGCCGAGAACGACAGCCACACAGCGAGGCACACAAGCATGTTTGCCAACACGCCAGACACGAATGAATCAGGCATCTGTAGTTGAGTCTTTGCCTGAGCAATGTCGAGCGCACGAATACCGATCGAGCCGTCGCCAGATTCGAGTCGACGTGACAGAACCACGAGGGCAGCGATAGCAACGGCGCCGACCACGTTGCCCAAGTACACGATGCCCCAATTGCGCAGCAGTTTGGCGAGGCGAACACGTTTGCTCGCGAACGCGATGATGACCAACGTGTTGCCCGTGAATAGTTCGGCGCCGGCAACAACCACGAGCACAAGGCCCAGCGAGAAGACAACGCCGCCGAGCAGTCGGCTCACGCCGGCAGAGGTGCCGCTGCCAGCCGTAACCACGGTTGAGAACAGCGCGCCAAGGGAGATGAAAGCCCCGGCGAGTATGGCGAGAACAAAGAGTTTGGCGAACGGCATTTCGGCTTTCGCGACGCCGATGTCTTCGGCTTTGCGAGCGATGGCGGCGGGCACGAGTGCGTCGAGTGTCGCGACAGTGTGATCGGGTGCGCCCGACGGTTCTGGATGATCCATGGGCGTCATTGTGCAGCAGGCGAGGGCGCGGCGATAGGGACCTCGGTCACCAATACCGCTGGTGGGTTCCTGCCGAGCAGGACCGCGGCTGCGACGACGAGAGCGGCTGCGTAGCCCGTAGCGAGATAGGTGGGCGAGAACCCTGGGAATGCCGTGAGGTCGAGATATGCAAGGCCAGCGGTGCGCCCAAGCGCGAGCAGCGAGCCGAGGGTCACGACTGCGAGCATTGGCCACGATGGCTTGCGGCGATGGCGTATGGCCGAACGCGTCCGAATCATCGCAACGATGATGGCGATGCCAATCAACAGTTTGTAGAGCAGACGTAACGCGCTAATCAGATGCACGCGAAGGCGCGTGAGCGCGCTGCTTGGTCCTGGTGCGAGCGACTCGCTGGTCATGTCGGCGAACATCGCTCGCTCTGCGGCGGTGCCATCGCCAGCGGGCGATATCGCACTGAAGGCGTTGAGGTCGATGGTCTTACGCAACCCGCGAAGCGTGCGCAGCGCGAGCGATGGGGTCCGACTCCATTGCCACGCCGGAGCAATTCCATCGTGTGCATCGCCGCAGCGCAGTCGTTCGGCGGAGCACGCTGCGTCGATTTCGCTGCCGATGGCTCGAAACGTTTGATTGAGTTGGGTCGCTGTCGTCGCCAGTCCAGCGGCTCCGATGGCATCAAGCACAACCCACTGAAACACTTGGCCATCGAAGTCGCGCACGCCGTCAGGTCGGGTGCTGAAGTAACGCTGGTCGGTGCGTCGCTCGATCTGGTTGCGCAG
>JAPKZR010000111.1 GCA_026393695.1 Actinomycetota bacterium | reverse complement strand
GCCGATCTCGCCAACGAGCTCGAGGTGGGCGTTCACGTTCATGTCGGAGAAGGCGAGATCGATTCCACTGCGGCTGCTCGACTCGACCATCTCACCGCAAGCAACTGGCTGCTCGTGCATGGTGTTCATCTCAACCGATACCTCAGCGGATCGTTAGCTCATAACCCGCGCAGCAACATGAATAACGCTGTCGGCTATGCGTTTCCGGCGCAACGGCCAAACATGGTTGTGCTGGGTACCGATGGCATCGGTGCCGACATGCTCGAAGAGTTTCGCCTGGCCTATGTGGCCCACCGCGCCAACGATGTGACTGCGTCGCCCGAGGCTGCGTGGCAGTGGCTCGCAAACGGCTGGCAACTCGTTCCCGAGGCGCTCTCCGACGAGGTCACCTGGAATTACGATCACGTCGATTCGCCGTGGCACGTGGCGTTCACACCGGGCATCAGAGCGCTCGACGTGCGCAACGGCGATGGCGACCTGTTGCTCGACAACGGCGTCTGCACGAGAGTGGACATCACCGAGGTACGCGCCAAAGCAGCCGAGCAAGCGGTGCGATTGTTTAGCCGGCTGTAGCCATCGCATCGCGCTGCAGTAGACCATCGGCTACGGCCACTGCGCAAGGTCGGCGCGAGCAGCCGCGATGCCCTGCCACACCGACGCATCGTCGTTGCCCAACGACCACAGCGCGATGCCCGCAAGATCTTGCCGCTCAGCCAACCACGCGCGTTGGTGCACAGCCTGCGCGTCGGCGTACCAAACCACCCGGTTCGCAGTGCACGACGTGGGCGCCCCGGCGGCGTCTCGCCCGGTCACCGTTTCGGCGTAGGCAAACGTGCGCTCGGCTTTGGCGACATCCCATGTAGGCGCAATGCCTTTGCTCGCGGCAAGTTCGGCAGCCGACTTCGTCGACAGGTTCTTGCGACGCGGTTTGTTGTCGACCGGGCATACGCCAACGGTGTTCACAACCCAGTCGTACCCGTACACGGGGAGGCCGAGAATGATGCGCTCGCGTGGCACCATCGAACGCGTCGCAGCAACAACCTTGGTGACCCAGTCAAGTGGAGCTATCGGGCCTGGCGCCGAGGTACTGAAGTCATACGCCATCACACGAATGTGATCGACGATCTTGCCCATCGCCGCATAGTCATAGACCCAGTAGCCACTGTCATCCGTGCGTTTGTTGTCGTACACGGGCGGCACGCTGACGGTGAGGGTCTTGTTCGAAGCATGTAACGATTTCGACAACTCAGTGAGAAACGCAATCCAGTTCGGACGCGTTTCAGTCCACGTGGCTTTGCCGTCGTAGAAGGCGAAGTTCTCGTAGTCGAGATCGACACCATCAACATCACCAGCAATTGCAAACTGGGTCACTGCGTCGACATGCACGGCGCGGGTGGCAGGGTCGGCGAGGATGGCCGCCATTTCGCGTGGCTTGGTGGCGTCGATGATCGAGGCCACGAACTCGACGCCAGCAGCTCTCGCATCTCGCTTGAGAACAAGCGGAGCGTTGGGATCCATCGTTGCGTATGGCTTCACTGAGCCGGCCGCATCGGTGAAGTATCCGAACATCGAGACGTCGCCGAACACAGCGGCATTGGCGTTGAACGACGCCAGCGCCGAGTCGGCTTGCCAGTACGGCGCCCAGCTAGAGACGGTGATCGGTGGCCCCGATCGCTTCCATCGACCGGTATGCGTGAAGCCATAGACAACAACCGCCGTCAGCATCAGTGCGGCGACAACACAGAACGTCACAAGGCGGCCGGTACTGGATTTCGCCTCCTGCGTACCTTCCATCTCTGTCACGGTAGTTGGCTCAGGCAGGCGCCAGCGGCCACCGCCTCAGCTGCGATCTCGGCATGCAATGAGGCGAGCCGGGCAACCTTTGTCTTGACAGTTTGTAAACCACTCGGTCACGATCGGTACTCATGACTACTCCTGTCGCGCTATATCTGCAAGACGCCCACACCATTTCCGAGGGAATCGAACTGGTCCGCTATGCCGAGGACAAAGGGTTTGATGCCGTGTGGCAGGCCGATAGTCGACTCGTGCGCGACGCCGTTGTGCCCATGGCTGCGTTTGGCGCGACAACCAATCGCATCAAGATCGGATCGGGTGTTATCGATTGTTGGACACGCAATCCGGCGCGGCTTGCGAGCACATTCAGCACACTCGACGACCTCGCGCCAGGCCGCTACATCTGCGGACTCGGCGCATGGTGGGATCCACTCGCAGCGAAAGTTGGCATCGAGCGACTT
>JAPKZR010000294.1 GCA_026393695.1 Actinomycetota bacterium | reverse complement strand
TCGTCGAATGTCCACAGGTCGGTGCCTGGCTTGAGCTCGTCGCGGGTTGCGCCGCTGCGGGCCAGACCGGCCATGTCGATCTCGCTGTCGAAGTGGCCGATGTTGCACACAATTGCGTTGTGCTTCATGAGCTCCATGTGGCCCGCCGTGATGATGTGGTCGTTGCCGGTAGCTGACACAAAGATGTCTGCCGACGAAACGATGTCTTCGATTACGGTGACTTGGTAGCCCTCCATCGCCGCCTGCAATGCGCTGATTGGGTCGACCTCGGTGACCACAACTCGGCAACCCTGGCCGCGCAGCGCCTGGGCGCAGCCCTTGCCGACGTCGCCGTAACCGCACACCACTGCAACTTTGCCAGCAAGCATCACGTCGGTGGCACGGCAGATTGCGTCGACCAGCGAATGGCGACAGCCGTAGAGGTTGTCGAACTTGCTCTTGGTGACCGAGTCGTTCACGTTGATAGCGGGGAACAACAGCTCATCGCGCTCGAACATTTTGTAGAGACGCATCACGCCAGTGGTGGTCTCTTCGGTGACGCCCTTGATGCCGGCGGCCAACTGGGTCCACTTGGTGGGCTCAGTACGCAGGCTGCGCTGCAGTAAGCCGAGCACGATGGCGAACTCTGGGTTGGTTGCCGACGTTGGGTCTGGAACCTCGCCCGACTTTTCGAACTCGACACCCTTGTGGACCAGCAACGTGGCGTCGCCGCCGTCGTCGAGGATCATGTTGGGCCCCTGTGGCTGGCCGTTGATATCGGCGGGCCATGTCATCATCTGATCGGTGCACCACCAGTACTCCTCGAGTGTCTCACCCTTCCAGGCAAACACCGGCACGCCCTGAGGATCCTCGATTGTGCCAGTGGGGCCAACAGCAACGGCAGCGGCCGCGTGGTCCTGAGTAGAGAAGATGTTGCAGCTTGCCCAACGAACCTCGGCACCCAACTCGACGAGGGTCTCGATGAGCACCGCTGTCTGAATGGTCATGTGCAACGAACCGCTAATGCGGGCACCCTTGAGTGGCTTCGATGGGCCGTATTCCTTGCGCAGCGCGCGCAGGCCGGGCATTTCGTGTTCGGCGAGATGAATCTCTTTACGGCCAAACGGGGCAAGTGAAAGATCGGCGACGCGAAAGTCGCGCCGCTCAGCGAGTGACGAGGTCATGACAGTTCCTCCAACGGAAACTAAAAAGTGGATGATCTCGGGCCGGGGCCTGCTGGCACCGCATTGATGTCAGCCCGCGTTCGGAGCAGTCTAGGCGATTAGTCGCCAAGGACGACGGCTGATACGTCGAAGAGGTAATGGATGTACCCGGCATTGTTGAACGCGCGTATCTCGTTACCGGCGCCGAGGCTGACCACAGCCATGTTCGGAACGTTGACACCCTCGGTCACATTGATGTTGCTCGAGAACGGCCGTGCGGCCCCTGCGGGGTACACCGTGAAGAAGGTAGACACTGGTTGAGATGGAAACACCCGGCGAAGTTCGGTGCCGGTGAGGTTGCCCAGCAAAGCCACCTGATTACCGAGTGGCACACCGTCGAGCGTGACCGAACCCACGAACTGGTTGAAGCCCCACGCCTCGGCCTGACCCGGCCCGAGCTGGGCATTGCCAAAACCGGTTTCGCGAGTATCGAAGGCACGAAACGGCGACGACAGCGGAATGACCCGACCCAGACGCGGGTGCACGCCGTCGTCTTGGTTCGCCAACATGTAACCAACCACATCGACCGCCACGTGAACGTTGCCGCCGTTGTTGTAGATGCGAATCGCTCCATCAAGGTTGGTCACCGGCACGATCACCAAGTTGGCCTTGATCTGATTCTGGGCAAGGTTCAGGTTCGAGGTGGTCACCTGCCCCACGGGGTCGTCGGGCAACACGCTGACGAACGTCGGCACGTTGTTGGGTTCGGTGTTGATGCCGGTGACATTGAGCACCACACCCACGACATTGGGGCTGTCAGGCACGATGTCGGTGATCGCCGGGGTTTGTGAATCGGCGCCACGAATGGGCACCCGAATTGTTTGGGCCTGACCAATGGCGAACCCAGTTGCATTGAACGACGCCTCACGCGTATCCCAAATGCGAGCGGGCCCGACCGGCATGAGACGGGCTCCGTTCGTTACATGCGCGCTGGTAGAGAACCAGCCGAACACGTCGATGAGCACGTCGGCGTTGCCCGGCGCAACGGTAGAAAGTCGCAGCGTGAGCCGGCCATCGGCGCCCACCGTGGCAACGGTGAGGTTGGGCACAGTTTGGCCTGGGGCAAAGTTGACGATGCTTGAGATTCCCGCCGCCGCACCTGCGGGATAGGCCTGCAGGTAGCCGCTGTGGGTAGGCGCCGTGACCGTGATGTTGAGCACCACCGCAAGGACGTCGGCAGCCGTATCGGGGATGCCGCCCTTGCCGAGAATCTGCACATCGAGCGTGCTACCCGCCGGCGTGGTGAGCAGCGGAGCGACAACGCTATTGATCAGCGGATCACGCGTATCGAAAATTCGAGCGGGTGTGAGTGGGTGGTATTCGCCGCCAGCACCGAGGCCGGCGATGGCACCAACGCCGGAGGCAACTCCGACGATGCAGGAGCCGCAGATGATGGCCGCGACAACACCAAACCTCAAGAACCCTCGAACGTTTGGCGTGCGGCCGATGAACATCTACGCAGCAAATGTTGGCGCGATATTGCGCTCTGCGATCAGCTTCGTGAGGCGCTCGTGCTCAGCGTCGGAGACGTGGTCGGCTTCGTCGATGAGCATGACCGGAATGTCGTCGCGCACTGAATAGCGCAACTTCAGGCGAGGGTTGTAGAGCGCGCCTTCGTCGGCCACATAGAACAACGGACCCTTGTCTTGTGGGCAAGCGAGGATTTCGAGCAGGCGTTGGTCGAGAGCCATGGGTAAGTGTCCTTTGGGTCAGGCGCTCGTGATCAGCGCAAGTAGCTCGGCTACATGCTGATCACATTCGTCACGGGTAGGCGCTTCGAGGTTGAGTCGCAGCAGCGGTTCGGTATTTGATGCGCGAAGGTTGAACCACCATGGTCCGCAATCGACAGTGAGTCCGTCGAGTCGGTCTTGCTGGGCGTCGGCAAAGGTGGCAGCAACAACATCGAGCACGGTGTTCGCATCGTTGACCTGAGTATTGATTTCGCCGCTCGACGAGTAACGCTCGTATGGCTGACGCACAACCGACAGATCTTGCTGCACGCGACTGAGTTCGTCGAGCACAAGCAGCGATGCGATGAGGCCGCTATCGGCTCTGAAGTTTTCGCGGAAGTAGTAATGCGCCGAGTGTTCGCCGCCGAACACGGCACCGGTCTCGGCCATGATCTGCTTGATGAACGAGTGGCCAACCTTGGTACGCACCGGCACACCGCCATGCTCGCGAATCACTTCGGGAACGGCACGCGAGCAGATCAGGTTGTGCAAGATCGTGGCGCCGGGATGCTTGCGCAACACGCTTGTGGCCAAGATTGCGGTGGTCGTTGAACCGCTGATGCCCCGACCTTGTTCGTCGACAACGAACACTCGGTCGGCATCGCCATCGAATGCAAGACCAACATCGAAGCCACCGCTCACCACGCGTGCTTGCAGATCGCGCTGATTGGCGGGCTGCAATGGGTCGGCCGGATGATTCGGGAACGTGCCATCGAGTTCGCCGTACATGATCTCGAGATCGATGATGGGTAGACGCTCAAACACGGCGGGCACCACAAGGCCACCCATGCCGTTGGCAGTGTCGGCCACGACGCGCAGGGGACGCAACTGAGTGGGATCGATAAACGAGACCACGTGATCGACGAACGCCGACATGAGGTCGCGATGCGTTGAGCGACCTGGACGCTCGGCTGGCAAGGGACCGCGTCCGTCGAGAACGGCCTGGGCGATTGCCTTCACTTCTTCGAGACCGGTATCGGCACCCACAGGACGAGCACCCGACAAGCACAGCTTGATGCCGTTGTACTGAGCAGGGTTGTGCGAGGCCGTGAACATCGCGCCAGGCGCATCGAGGCGACCAGCGGCGAAATACAACAAGTCGGTTGATGCAAGGCCGAGCAACACAACATCGATGCCCTGCTCCATCACACCGCGTGCAAACGCATCGACAAGCTCGGGGCCCGAAGGCCGCATGTCTTGTGCCACCACAATGTGGGGAGCCTTGGTGAACGAGGCGAACGCTACGCCAAGAGCGTGAGCAACATCGGCGTCGAGTTGGTCTGGGACTGTGCCTCGGATGTCATATGCCTTCACGATGGCATCGAGCTTCGAAACTGGCTGTGTGTCTGGTCTAGGCATGACAACTTCGCACGCTATCGGCGCAGCGACGCTTCGTCGACGTAATCGAGGTCTACCGAGCTTGGCACTGGCGGCTCGGGCTCGACCACCGTGACCAACTCTTCGCTGCGATAGTTGATGTGTAGGTACTTGCGCAGCACAAACAGCAACACAATGCCCAGCATGGTGAGGCCGTAGGCAAGGTAATCAGTGTACGAACGGGCGAAGTTCAGGCGAACATGCTTCGAGGTTGGCACCACCACCATCAAGTTCGGAGCAACGCGATACGGCCCCTGCGCACCCGACACCTCCCAGTTCGGGAAGTAGCTCACTTTGACCAAGACTGGAACGCCCACCTTGTCGACATCGAAATTGACCGTCTCATTGCCCATGACCACATTGGAGACAACCACCGGATCGAGCTTCACCGGCTTGATCGCATCGGTTGGTTGAAGCACCGCGACACGATTCGTGGTCACGCGACTCGAGTCGACCTGCGCCGTGATGTGCTGCCAACTCGCTGGCCCGTCAGCCGCCGGGATGGCAGCCCACTCGGCGGTGTTCTGAAACCAACTTGAACCGAGCTCGAGCCACCGTTCGCGCTGGTCGCCTGGGCGCTCTGCAACAACCACCGGCTGCACCGAGAGCGGCACCACAATGTTGCTGTCGGCCACTTCGTAGATGTGCCACGGCCCGCTCTTCACGATGAGCGTGAGGCCCTCGGCGGTCTCGGCTTTGGCCACTGCCTTCTCGGTCCAAGCCATGTAGTACTTGATGCCGAGCTTTTGAAGGTGCGGCACACCAACGCTGGGGTCGTTGTTTACGTAGCGCAGTTGGCGCACAGGGTTCGAGCTGTCGGCCGACATCGCTGCTGCGGTGAGGAAGTGATACGGGGTGGTGCCCGACGCTTCGAAGAACAACCCCTCGCTGCTGCCAATGCAACCGTCGGTCCAATGCGGCAACAGCATCAACGCCATCGTTGTGCCGTACTTACCGTTCTCGCCGTTGTTCTCCCACAGCGCACGACCACACCCGTACTTCGAGTCCTTGCCGATGGTTTCCATCGCCAGCACCAACGCTCGATATTCGGCGTAGGCGCTCTTCGATTCGTAACCAGTGAAGTTGTATCGCGACCAACTGTCGGACAAGCCACGGCCGTTGGTGCCTCGCTTTTGGTAGACCACCAGCTGGTTGCCGTTGTCGGGCCCAATGGTGAGCGCATAGTGGCCGTTGCTGCGACCCGCACCCCACCAACCCACCTCGAACTCGACCGACAGAATGGTGCCCACCACGACCAAGGCCAACAACGCCGTAATGGCGCCGCCCATTGCCTGCGAACGACCCGTTGGTAGTGGAACAGCAGTGCCCGCATGACCAGCACGTCGCTCGATAGCGAGGGCACGACCCATGCGGCCGTAGTTGAACACCAGCACCGCAGCTCGAGCGAGTTCGACGACGCCCACCATCATCAGCAGGTACCGCAGCAAATAAATGAACGGCAGCACGCGCGGGTTCCACAGCAGACCGATGACCGGAAGCGAATTCTCGGCGAGGCGAGTGAGCACTGCGAGCGCAAGGAGACACACACCGAGCCACGTGCCCGCACGATGGCGGCGCACAACCGACCCAACCAACCCAATGACCGCGAGCACAAAGATCACTCGGTCGAAGTTGACGTCGAGGTTGAAGAACATCTTCCAGTACGAGTCGTTGGCGCCCTCGGGCCGCTTGCCGTACTTCATGTCGGTCATGAACGGCGTGCCGTTCACAAACGGAATCATCCAAAACGACGTGAGCAACATCGCCGGCACCAACACCGCAAGGCCATAGACCAGTCGCTGCTTGTCGAGAGAGATCAGCCACATGAGAGCAACGGCGATGACGACGAAGATGGCGACAATGCCGTGACTCAACACCGCCAACGCGAGGATCACCGCCGTTCGACTGCGCAGCTTGCCCGTTTCTAAACCGCGGGCGAAGAGGCCAAGGCCAAGCACCGCAAACGACAATGCGATGCTGAACGAGAACTCACCAGCCATCGTGCTCTTTACGTTGCCGCCGTAAATACTGAAGCTCTCGTCGAGCAAGAAGATCAACGCTGCAAGTGCAAACAGTTCGGGGATCGGAAACACGAAACGCGCCAACCGGCCAAATGCCCAACAGCACAGCGGCAGCGTCAAGATGCCGATAACAGCAATGAGTTTGAACGCAATGCCATAGGGCAGAACCACATTGACCAGCACGATCATCAGCGCCGGGATCACCATGTAAAAGCGATAGAGCGGGAAGCCGTCGTACCACGACGGGTTCCATCCGGAGAGCCGGAAGTTCGACAACAGGTGGTCGCGCAAGTAGGCAGGCCCGAGCACATGGGCGCCCATGTCGCCGCCGGTGGGAGTGTTGTTACTGGTGATGAGATCCCAGTGCACGACGTTGAGGGTGATGATGCCGGCAACGAGCAACATTACGAACGCCGTGAGCGCCTGCACGATGCGCTGGAAGGTCCACGGCGCATCGATCCAGTCGATCGCGCGTCCGAAGATGGCCCGACCAACGCGGCTCACCGGAGCCGGCAACACGCGACGAAATTCGCCGTCGCTGCTGGACGGCGGAGGAACGCGATCGGCGAACGAGAACGAGTAGTCACCCGTAGTGGCCTGACCCTCAGCGTCGCCGAAATCGAACGGGTCTGTCAGCGACAGATCTGCCTCGGTGGGATCAATAGGAACGACAGGATCGTTTGGCTCGGTCATGCGGGCTGCATTCTCGCATCTCGCAACTGTGAACTCATGTCAGACCTCGATCATTCAGCGTGCAACGAGCACGAGGGCGGTGGCGTTAAACGCCATGTGCGAAACAATTCCCATGCCAAGTCGATTGGTCAACGCAGCGCAGCATCCGAGAACCAACCCGAAGGCAAAGAGTCCCGGGTATTCGACGGGCCGGAAGTGGATCAGCGCAAAGAACGCAGCGACAACAAGCACCGACGCCACCGCTCCGAAGCGCCGACGCGTAGCGCCCTGCAGCAACCCGCGGTACACAAGCTCTTCGACAATCGGTGCGCCAACCACCACCATCAGGATCAGCGCGACAACCCACACGCCGTGGGCACGGTCATACAGGTCACGAGCGTTCTGCTCGAGTTGTTTATCGGCAAACGTGTCGGGCCATGCGTGTTGCAGCGGCCAATAGATCAGCGGCAACAGGGCCACCTGGCTGAGCACACCAATCGGTATACCCAACAGATCGCGAGGGGCGAATCGAATCGAGTAGTCACGCCCAACGTGTCCGGAGGCAAAGGCCCGACTCACCACAATCAGCGCCGCGAGTTGAGGCACCCACAGCGCCACCGCCATCGAAGCATTGAGCCAAACCGGTCGAGCGGCAGCAACTGTGTCGGCCTGTCCGGAGAAGCCGAGCACGGCACTGGCCAGAAGGTTTCCCGCAACCCAGCCAGCCATCCATGCGAGCACGGCGACACCGACCGTGAGGCCAGCAGGCGACGACGAATGCTCAGCGGTAGTGATGTCGCTGAGGGCGCGAGTGGGTCGTCGTTGAGACACAGGGGTCACGGTACATCAGACGCCAGCGGGGCGCGAGGAGGGTGGCTCAGCCGGCGGCGGCGAGGGCAAGATCGCTGCGCGAGCGGCGGTCTTCCATGCGCCAACCATGCGGAACCGACAACCGTGCGCCATGACGCTGACACAGGTCGTAGGCGTGCGGATCTCGTTCGGCCGACAGGTCGTCGAGCCATACGGCCGAGCGGGCATATTGGTACGTGAGGGTCACGACTGCTGATTCAGCACAACCGGACCGAGAACACTGACGCTGCACACGGCGAAAATATCCGATGACACGGCGCGAGTGGTGGATCTGCGCAACGCACCGGGGTCGCGCGAGACCAGCCACACCCTTTGTGAGATTGCTGCCCCGACGGGTTCACCCCGCCCGATTGCACGTAGCATGGCGAAATGAGCAATTTGCCTCCACCCCCACCCCCACCGCCATCCGGACGCGGATCAGGTGGACGCGGGTCTAGCGGCCCGAATCAGCCAAGTCAGGGAAAAAAGACGCCACCCCCAGGCCTTCCCAAGTGGAGCATAGGTCTGCTCATACTTGTGGTCGTGGGCGGACTCGTGTTTTTTCAAGTGCGCCCCACTACCTCGTCAGAGAAACTCAAGTGGAGTGAGTTCTTGACCCAGGTCGATAACGGCACCGTGAAGCAGATCACCATCGACAACGGCAGCCGCGGCATCAGCGGCGAATTCAACCCCATCGGCGCCGCAGCGCCCGTGAAGTTCACCACAACGGCCGACACACAGATCACCGATGGCGTCCTCGCTCGGTTCGACAAGAGCGGCATCACCTACGACTACAAGCAACCAACGAACAACTGGTGGGCGGGGCTCATCACGTTGTTGTTGCCGTTCGCGCTGATCATCGGCTTCTTGGTCTGGATGCAGCGTCGCGCTGCTGGCCAAATGGGCAACGTGATGTCGGTCGGCCGCAGCCGCGCCAAGACCTACTCGGCAGACAAGCCATCCACCACGTTTGCTGACATCGCCGGTTACGAAGGCGTCAAGCAAGAAATCCGCGAAGTCGTCGACTTCTTGCGGATGCCCGAGCGCTTCCGCGAAATCGGCGCACGCGTGCCCAAGGGAATGTTGCTCGTTGGCCCTCCCGGCACCGGCAAGACCTTGTTCGCCCGAGCAGTTGCTGGCGAGGCCGGTGTGGGATTCCTCTCGGTCACCGGCAGCGATTTCATGGAGATGTTCGTCGGCGTTGGCGCAAGCCGCGTTCGTGACCTGTTCCAACAGGCTCGCAAGATGGGCCGAGCAATCATCTTCATCGACGAGCTCGACTCGATCGGCCGCAAGCGCGGCGCTGGCCTTGGCGGCGGTCACGACGAGCGTGAGCAGACCCTGAACCAGATGCTCTCCGAGATGGACGGTTTCGAGACGAGCGAAGGCATCGTCATCCTTGCCGCCACCAACCGTCCCGACATTCTCGATCCCGCCCTGCTGCGCCCAGGTCGCTTCGATCGACAGATCGTGGTGCCACTGCCCGAAGCCGAAGAGCGCGTGGCGATCTTGAAGGTGCATAGCCGCGATAAGCAGATGGGCGCCGACGTAGACCTCGACGTCATGGCTCGGGCAACCCCGGGCATGAGCGGCGCCGACTTGGCCAACCTGGTCAACGAAGCGGCCCTGGTAGCCGTTCGCCGTGGATCAAAACTCATCGAGCGCATCGACTTCGAAAACGCCCGCGACCGCGTGGTGCTTGGTGCCCTGCGCGAGAGCATGGTGTTGTCGCCCGAAGAGAGACGGGCCACCGCATACCACGAAGGTGGTCATGCAATTTTGGCCACCGTGCTGCCACACGGCGATCCACTTCACAAGGTGACCATCTTGCCCCGAGGCATGGCCTTAGGCGTCACGTGGAGCTTGCCCCAAGAGCGCCATACGTACTCACGTGAGTACTTCGAAGACACCATCTGTAAGGCCATGGGCGGCCGCGTTGCCGAGATGATCGTGTTCGGTCATCTCAACAGCGGCGCCGCCAACGACCTCGAGCAGGCCACCAACATTGCGCGCCACATGGTGCGCGAGTGGGGCATGAGCGAGCGCATCGGTCCAATGGCGTGGGGCAGCCAGCAGCACGTGTTCCTCGGCGAAGACCTGATGAGCAGTGCTCGCGAGTACAGCGACCAAACCGCTCGAATCCTCGACGAAGAGATCTCGACCATGTTGCACTTCCAGCAAGAGCGTGCACGTGAGTTGTTGATGAAGCATCGCGTTGGCCTCGACCTCGTGGCTCAGGCACTGCTCGATCGCGAGACCATCGATGGTCCCGAGGTCGCCAGCTTGGTACAGCAAGGTCTCGGCGAGATGGTGCGCGACACCGATCTCGAAGGCGCCACCGCAGCCCAGACCGATAGCCAAGACTGATCAGCCTCAGCCGATCATCAATCGTGATCGTGACCAAGGTTGGGCTCGGGTGAGGTACCCGGGTTGCGTGCTTCGGCGCACGCGGCCCACAAGTCTGTAGCAGACACCGGACCCAAGAAACTCGCCCGCACCACACCCTCGCGGTCGGCAATTACCAACGTGGGTACCGCGTCGATGTTGTAGCGCTCGTGCAACGCACGCTGCGCTGTGTACTCAACATCGACAACGCTCACTTCTTTACTGGCGAGCACCGCTGCTTTTCGTTTCACGTCGGCGCAGGTGTGACAAGACTCTGACGTGAACGTGACAACGACCCAATCGCACAGCGCATCAGCGAAGTCGGCGCGATCCAGTTGGGCCGGCGCCTGCCATCGGTTTTGGGTAGGTGGGTCATCGGTGCGCCGACGTTGCAGAATCAGCGACGCAGCCACTACGACTGCTACAAGGACGGCGGCGATGAGAAATTGCATAGTCCACATTCGGGTAGCGCCCACGAGCCCGAACGGCCGGAGAAGTCGTGTCCACGCGGCAACAGTCGCTCGACGAGCAGACGTTGGTTGGACTCGACCACCAAGAGCCGCCCGAACACACTCGGGTCGGTGAGATCAATCGTTATGACGCCGGCGGCCGGCAGCGCGAGATCAGTGAGGCTTGCCACTGCGACTTCGCCACCGGGCCCGATGGCTTTCACCGTGACCGTCGTGTCGACGCCATCAACGTTGTACACAACGAGCGCCTGATCTACCGCTGAGCCAACGCCTATGGGCACATACCATCTGCCCACCGCGTATTCGGAGGTCATGCCCATCACGACCGTGGTGGAGATCTTGGTTCCCGCAGGACGCGTGATCACCCGCTCGATGACCACCGACGGGCGTGAATCGTCGACCGTAGAAAACACCATGCTGTGTCGTCCGTCGGGAAGACCAGGAATGGCCGACGCTTCGAGCACCACAACCTCGCCGGCCGCCACAGCAATTGGGTCGGGCGAGGTGACTGCAGATGCGGCACCAACGCCGAGCACGGTGACGCCAACGCTGGTGTCGATATCGGTGGGGTTGAACAACACGTATTGCTCGGAGATCCCAACGCCCTTTTCGCCATCAGCAAACCACACCTGCTCGGATGGCGCGGGCGCCCCCAGGGTGAGCGAGTAACCGAGCCGATGTCCGCCGAAATAGTGCTGCGCCCGGGCGACCACAAGTTGGCCTCGGCTCGCGATGACCTGCACTCCGATAACGCTTTCGTCCTTGAGTCCGTTGTCGGCCACCGACACCACCTTCACCGAATGCGGTGGCACCGAATCGCCTTGGAACGCCGACGGTTCGCGCTTGCCAGCAGCAGTGAAGAACGCGAGGTTTACGCTGACCGAATCGGCGGACGGGTTGGTGAGGATGATCTGATCGGTGCTGCCGTCGACGGTGAAACCATCGGCGAAATACCAGCTTGACGAGGTCTGCGTGATGCACGAAGACACTGCGTCGCCTGCCGGGTAGATGGCCCGCTGCTCGACCATTGCATCGCCACCGTCGAGCTCGACGATTGCCGACACAAACGTGGCCTTGAGCGCGTCGCTCACCGACAACGTGAAGGTGTCGCGAGCCGGCACCGTGATGTCTTGCGAGACCGGGGCTGCCTGGTCGGATCCGAGCAAGGTGACGTGCCCCTGCTTGGGCGTAGAGGTTGGGTTCGCGACCACGATCTCGCCCCCGACGGTGTCGTCGCCCGCAGGAATGCCTGGGCAGTACCACGTAGTGGTGATGGGCGTTCGGTGCGATGCGAATGGTCGGCTCACAAACGGCGCAGTACCGAATCGGGCCGGAGCCGGGCTTGCGTCGAGCTGACCAAAAATGATCGTGCTCACTAGGCCAACCGCGAGCACCGATGAGACCAAGATCCTGCGCTGGTTCATTGTGTTGCTCCGTCGACATCGACGTCGACGTCGACGTCGAGATCGGCCTCGGGGGCTTCAGCGCTGGACTCGGGCACTGTTGGTTGAAGATCGTTGAGGCTGAGCAACGGACCCTCGGACACCACTGCCACACGTCGCTTGCGACGAAGCAGATCCCATCGGATTCGGCTGGCAGCCACGGCAAGCGCCAGCCACGCTGCTGCTTGCAGCAACACGGCAAGGTGACGGCCAGTCGAGGTCGAATACGTGAGCCTGGCGTTACCTGCGCTACCTACGTCGAACGCCGTAGTGCCGCTAAAGGCAATGCGTCCGGCGATGCGCTGGCCATCGACACGCAACTGCCAGTCGGCATCGAAAGGTCGGGCCACATGCAACACACCTGGGGTCACGGGTCCGCTGCCAGGGCCGCGGCCAAGCATGCCAACCAACACCGGTTGCGAACCCGATGTGTCGGTCTTGGCGAGAACCTCGGGGCCGGCCTTCTTGCTGGCCTCAGCAGCCGATGGGCTCAGCACACTTTGAGTGGGAATCCATGCAACGTTTTCAAAAGCGATGTAGTTGGGCGGTGTGTACATCCGGCGGAGATCGAGTTGCGCCGTAAGACTCTCGATGAGGCCCGCAGGCAACGGCAGCGGATTGCTGGCTGTCGAGTCGAGTCCGTTTACGACCGGTACCACGATGTAGCGAATCGAGTACGGCGCGAGCAGCCGACCAACTCGTGCCGTGGAATCGTCGGCGATGAGTTGAAGCACCGATGCAATGTTGCGCTCTCCGGCCGCCGGCAAGCCAGCCCAACGCTCGTTGATGTACAACGGCCCGTCGTCGACAACCGTGAACGACACGCCACTTCGACCGGATTCGCCAAGGCGCCATCCGGCCAGTGGCATCACCCGCGTGTCGCCCACGAACAAGGTGCGATAGTCGCCCTCGATCGGGTCGTGAGCAAACTGCTGAGATGGCTGCAGTAACACTGTTGATGGCGTGGACCAATGCCCGTCGGCTGTTGCAGCAAGCGCAGGCACAAGGCCGATTAGCAGCGCCGCGCCGGTGACAACACCAAGCGGCTGACGCCATCCGAAACTGGCACCTTGAACGTCTTGTTCAAACGCTGCAACCGCGCATGCTGCCGACAGCGCTAGGCCCACAGCAACCGGCGCCAGCAGCATTCCGATTTCGGGCATGCGGAACGGCAACGAGTTGTGCAGCGACGCTACGGCGAGAACAAACAACCCGACGCTCAGCACACCGCCGCGAGCGGCCCATGTGAGGCGCCAACCGCGAGCAAGCAACGGCGCCGCCAAGGCCGGCACCCACAGCGCAATCGCCAACACACCAAGGTTGCTTGGCCCAACACCGAAGCGGAGCACGGTAGCAACGCCCACGTTGGGCGACGGCTGCGAGGGGGCGCCGACGAACGCATCCCAGCCGTGTGCGCCGATGAGCGAATTCACCCAAGGCAGGTTGATGAGCAGGGCGACTCCGGCTGCAATCGCTGCTCCGGCGAACAGCGTGACCGCAGCGCGAGTGGAACCGCGCGCCACCACTGTGGCCAATGCGAGCAACAGCCCACTGATCACGACGACTATTAAGAACGACGGTTCGAATGCTGCGACGAAGCCGACGAGCAGCGCCAAGCGCGCCACTCGGTAGAGCTCTTCACGTCGGTCGAACGTGTCGAATGCATCGACAACATCGGCGTCGGATCGTGCCAGCAACGCCGGCTCAATGAGCGCGATCTTGCGCAACAGGTGCACCACCCATGGCGCCGCACCATAGGCCGCCACGACACCCCACCGGCCAGCACCCAGCGCGCTGTATGGCAGCGGCACGGCAGCGAACACAACCAGACCGGCGATGCGCGCACGTGACGATGGAAAGATCGACATCACTCGCCACGCGCCGAGATAACCAATAGGCAACCACGCCAGCACTGCAACGGTGTGCAACAACCCCATGTGCCCAAAGGTGAAGGTGCCAATGGCGCCGAGTATCGCGACGCCAGTTGGGGCCGACGTGGTTTGGCCGAGGCCATGCGCCCACCAACCCGACCAGTACTGGCCGAGCAGCGCGCTGGCGCGATCAGGGAAACGTAAGAAGTCGCCAACTGCGGGGACGCCGTGCATCACAAAGCTGCGGCTCCCCACTGCGGCGAGCACAAGGATCGAGACCCACGCAGCAACCTGCCCGGCCGTGTTACGCGTGAACCGGCCAAGCCCAACTGCACTGTGATCGACTGACATGTGTTGTTGCTCGCGGGTGCGCAGGTACGACGCCAAGCGGGCGCTGCCCCGGATCTGCAAGCCAGCAACTTCGCGGTATGGCACGTGGCGCAAGCTCGCCACCTCGCGTCGGCGGCGGACAATCGACGCAACCCGGGGCACAAGACCAACCGTGGCGCGCAACGACGCCACAGCCTCGCCGAGTCGGCCGGTGAACAAGCCAACAACAATCTCAAGCAGCGACAGCAACAGGGTCTGCACCAACACCAGCGGCAAGCGAAGGCCACCCGTGAGCGTGGCGACCGTGCGCACTCGATGATGTGCAGCGATGAGGTGATGGGCCAGATCGGGTCGGCGTTGCACGAGTTGTTCTCGATGGCGCGCCCGGGCAGCGGGCACAACCACAACTCGAGCACCGCTGAGGTTGGCTCTCCAGCACAGGTCGAGATCTTCGCCATGGAAGTCGGTGGACTCATCGAACCCGCCAATGGCGCGGAACAAGTCGGCGCGCACCAGCAAACACGCTGACGGAAGCGCAAACACGTCTCGCACAGCATCGTGCTGTTCTTGATCGATCTCGCCAGGCTCCACGAGTGGATCAATTTCTCCGAAGCGATCGACGCCAAGGCCGACGTGTTGAAGCACTTGCGGCTGATCCCACACGACCAGCTTCGGGCCCACGATGCCGGCGTTTGATCGATACAGCTCTTCGACGAGCAACTGAACTGCGCCCGGGTCAAGCGCGACATCGTCGTGCATGAGCAGAAACAAGCCGTTGTCACCCTCGACGAGTCGCAACACTTCGTTGGCGGCTGCGCCGTAGCCAGGGTTGTCGGGAACCTCGCGCACGAATGCATCGGGAAGGTAGCTGTGAATGTGCTCGGCGAGCCCTTCACCGGCGCCGGTGAGCAAGAACAGCGTCTTGAGATTCGAGTAGTCCTGGGTGGCGAGCGAGCTCAGCACCTCGTCGAAATCGACGTGAGGATCGTGAACTACCACTACTGCCACAACGGGCGGGGCGAGTTCGGCGATGACGTCCACGAGGAGCCGAGGCTAGTCGTGATCGACCCGCAAATGGGTGCAACGGCACACAGGCTGCGGGCGAGTGCGTGCAAAAGTTGGCACTCCGACCTATTATGTGTGTACTATCTCTCCACGGCCAGCACCTATGGCCACGAACCAGAGGGGGCCATCATGGCTTCGATCAAATCCCCCACGTTCCCTGCAGTTGACCTCAGCGCCCTCGACATGTCGCGCTTGAACTTCTCAACGTTGAGCTTCCCCAAAGTGAATGTCGCCGACATCGAC
>JAPKZR010000136.1 GCA_026393695.1 Actinomycetota bacterium | reverse complement strand
GTCATGATGTCGCGCTTGTCGGCACGTCGTCAACTTGAAGAATGTACACATGTGTACACTCGCCCGATGGAACGAATGGGTATTCGCGAACTACGCGCCAGCGCCGCTGCGGCCGTGCGTCGAGCCGAGGGCGGGCAACGCACCGTCATCACCGTGGGCGGCCGACCCGTTGCGCAGTTGGCGCCACTCACCAGTCACGGCGCCGAACGCTCGCTCGACGAACTCGTCGCGCAGGGATTGCTCATCGCCCCGCGGCGCACCGAGCGACGCAGCGCCGCCTCGCAGCCGAACACCATTCAGGTCTGGGGCAGCGTTCGCCTCGATCGCCTGCTGCGCGAGGTTCGAGGGTGACTCTGTATCTCGATGCCAGCGCGCTCGTGGCGCTGCATCTCGACGCGCCCATACGCGAGCACGTAACCACAGCGATGAACGACGATGCCGATTGGTGCACCAGCGCGCTCACGTTGGTCGAGGCGCTGGCGCTCATCGACCGCGTTACCGAAGAGCCCATCCTGCGCCAAGACCTCGAAGATTACGTGCGCCTCACGTGGGACCGTTTGGCCATCGTGCCGGTTGACCAAGCGTGCCTCGATCGCGCGGCGCGGCTGATGCGAGATCAGCCGCTGCGGCTCAGCGATGCGTTACATCTCGCAGCCGCAGATCGCCTGCCGCGACCCATCCGTTTCGTCACCTTCGATGCCGCGCAGATTCCCGTGGCGCTGTCGATGGACTTCGATGTGTTGTCCAGTTAGGGGTCAGCATCGCGTGTGCGGTGATGGCAGACTTTCGCAATGACCACTCTGCATTGGGCTGACAGCCGACTCGAAGTGCATCGTCTTGTCGTTGGTTCGTATGACAACAATGTGTTCGTCATTCGTTGCCGCGAAACCGGCGAAGCAGTGTTGATCGACGCAGCCAACGAGCACGAGAAGTTGCTCGAGTTGTGCACCGCGCTCAACGTGCGGCGCGTGCTCGAAACTCACGGCCACTGGGATCACATTCAGGCAGTGCCCGCGATGCGCGAGGCGGGCCTTTCGGTAGCCGTCACCGCCGCCGACGCGCCGATGCTCAAAGACGTTGGCTACGACGTGTTCATTGATGACGCCGAAGTCATCGAGGTTGGGCGTTTGCGCCTGCAGGCCATCCACAATCCCGGTCACACGCCAGGCTCGATCTCGTTTCTCATCGAAGGCTCGCCGTTGTTGTTCAGCGGTGACACGCTGTTTCCTGGCGGCCCCGGCGGCACCAAGTTTGAAGGCGGCGACTTCAACGCCATCATCGACTCCATCGATAACAAGCTGTTCACCTTGCCGCCGAGCACCATCGTGTTGCCCGGCCACGGACTCGACACCACCATCGGCCACGAGCGCCCGCACTTACAGGAATGGGTCGACCGAGGCTGGTGATGAACACCACCGGCATTCGCCTCGGAGGCATGAGTCCAGATGTGGAGTCATTGCCAACCGCGCACGAGACCGCTCTCATCCGCGCCGATGGGCGACCGCAATCGGCGATGCGCGACGAACTGCGTCGCATACCGTCGCTACGCAACGGGCTCAGCGTTGCGTTCCTCTATGTACAGGTCGCCGCGCTCGTCGCAGTTGTTGTCGCATCGCCGGGCCTGTGGCGCCTACTCACATGGCCAATCGTGTTCGTATTGATGGGTCGCACTCACGCGCAGTTCGCATCGCTGATGCATGAGGCCGCGCATCGCCTGCTGTTCAAGAACCGCACACTCAACGACACCGTTGGGCGTTGGCTGCTCGGCTTCCCAGGCTTCACCACCACCGACGGATACCGCCGCGTGCACATGGCGCATCACCGCGAAGAGTTCGGTCCCGACGAACCCGACTTTGCGCTCTACGCCAACTACCCCGTGGCAGCCGCGTCGCTGCGCCGCAAGCTCATGCGTGATGCCACCGGCCGCACCGGCCTCAAGCTCTTGCGCCAGCAACTGCGCAGTCTGAACGCGCCCGACGCGCTGGCGCGCAACACGCAACGAAAGATCTGGGCGCTGCAGTTCGCCATGCTCGCGGCAGGCGTGTTGGCTGGCGCATGGTGGCTCTACCCAGTGTTTTGGTTGCTCCCCTATCTCACCGTGTGGCGGGTCATCAACCGCCTGCGGTCTATCGCCGAGCACGGCGGTATGTCGGCCTCAAAAGATCGGCGCATCACCACCCACGCCGTGCGTCAACATCGGCTGGCCCGGTTCATGCTGGTTCCGTACAACATTGGTTTGCACCTCGCCCACCACGTGGATTCGGGTGTGCCGATGCGCAACCTGCCTCGGTTCAACCAAGCACTGCACGACAGCGGCTACATCGATGACACGCTCGAGTACGCCAGTTATTCGGCGCTCTGGAAGGCGCTGCAGACCGCTTCGTAGGCCTCACGGCAGCCATCGTGACCGATGACTCCATTTCTCCTATGTACGTAGTGTTAATCGAATAGCCATCTGCGTAGACTGCCCCACGTGAGCGAACTCTTTCGCATAGAAGACCTGCATGCCAAGCCCGTCGAGGGCGATACTCAGATCCTGCGCGGCGTTTCGCTGACGGTGAAAGAGGGCGAAGTACACGCAATTATGGGCCCCAACGGCAGCGGTAAAAGCACGTTGGCCAGCACCTTGCTTGCGAGTCCCGAGTACGAAGTCACCTCCGGAAGCATCGTCTTTCGCGGCGACGACGTCACCGCTTGGCCCACCGATGTGCGCGCCAAGGCCGGCATGTTCTTGGGCTTTCAGTACCCGCAAGAAATCCCCGGCGTTTCGGTGATCCAATTCCTTCGTCAGGCACTCAGCGCTCGTAAAGGCATCGACCTGTCGGTGCTCGAACTTCGCCTCGCCACCATGGATTGGATGAAGCGCCTCGGTATGGATTCGAGCTTCGTCGACCGGTACCTCAACGAGGGTTTCAGCGGCGGCGAAAAGAAGCGCAACGAGATCATGCAGATGGCCATTCTCGAGCCCGACCTGGCCATTCTCGACGAGACCGACTCAGGCCTCGACATCGATGCGTTGCGCATCGTGGCCAAGGGTATTCGTGAGGTCAAGGTCGATCGGCCAACGCTCGGCATCGTGCTCATCACGCATTACCAGCGCTTGCTCAACGAGCTGCAGCCAGACCATGTGCACATTCTCATCGACGGCCGCATTGTGGCGTCGGGCGGCATGGAGTTGGCCGAAAAACTCGAAGCCGACGGCTACGAATCTTTCAGGGCGTAGCCCATGGGCCTCGACGGAGCGCTTGTCCGCAAGGACTTTCCCATCTTCGAACGTTTCATCGATGGCGCGCCCATTGTGTATCTCGACTCTGCCAACACCTCGCAGAAGCCACGCCAAGTCATCGACGCAATGACGTCATTCATCGAGAACTCATACGCCCCCATCAACCGCAGCGCCTACCGACTGGCCGGCGAAGCAACCGATGCGTTCGAAGCCGCTCGTTCCAAAGTGGCTCGGTTCATCAACGCCCGTTCGTCCGACGAAGTTGTCTTCACCAAGAACGCAACCGAGTCACTCAACCTGCTCGCCTACAGCTGGGGCCGCGCCAATCTGAATGCTGGCGATGTTGTAGTGCTCACCCATCTCGAACATCACGCCAACATCGTGCCGTGGCACATGTTGCAGGCCGAGCGAGGCATCGTGTTGCGTTGGGTTCCGCTCACCGCCGATGGTCAACTCGACCTCACCGATCTCGCCGCATTACTCACCGACGCCAAGGTGTTCAGCTTCACCGCAATGAGCAACGTGCTCGGCACCATCACCCCGGTGCAGCAGTTGTGCGAAGCGGCTCATGCAGCCGGCGCCATTGCCATTGTCGATGGTTGCCAATACGTGCCCCACAACGTCACCGACGTGCAGGCATGGGGCGCCGATTTCTTGGCCTTCAGTAGCCACAAGATGTGCGGACCAACTGGCATCGGCGTGTTGTGGGGCCGAGAGCAACTGCTCGACGCCATGCCACCGTTTCTTGGTGGCGGCAACATGATCGCCGACGTACGCCTCGACGGTTTCACCACTGCTCCCCTGCCCGCCAAGTTCGAGGCAGGCACTCCCGCAATCATCGAAACCATCGGTCTCGGTGCAGCGGTTGATTACCTGAGCAACCTGGGCATGGCCAATGTTCGCGAGCACGAAATGCAGTTGGGCTCATACGCCATGAGCGCGCTCACCAAGCGTTACGGCAACGACATCAGCATCCACGGGCCTAGCGACATTGCGGTGCGCGGCGCCACGCTCAGCTTCGCGTTCGCCGGCATTCACCCGCACGACCTCAGTCAAGTGCTTGATCAGCGCAACGTGTGCGTGCGCGCTGGCCATCACTGCGCCAAGCCGCTGATGCGTCTGTTGGGCGTGTCGGCCACCGCACGGGCCAGCTTCTACATCTACAACGATGAGTCCGATGCCGACGCGCTTGTTGATGCACTTGCCGGCGCGAGCGATATCTTCGGATTCTGAACAGCCACAGCAAAGGATCCACAATGCCCGGCTTAGACGACCTCTACCGCGAAATCATCCTTGATCACTATCGCTCACCACGTAACCGTGGCGAGCTAGCGCCACCCGCTGTTCGCGCCGAGGGTCACAACCCGTTGTGCGGCGACGAGATTCAGGTTTACCTCGATGTGGTCGATGGCGTGGTCAACGACATCAAGATCACCGGCTCTGGCTGCAGCATCAGCTTGTCGTCCGCCAGCATGATGAGCCAGGCCGTCAAAGGCAAGAAGATCGCCGACGTGAAGGCACTCGTGAATCGGTTCCGCTCGATGATGGGCCTCGACATCGCCGACGCCGAATCCGACACCGATGTGCTCAGCATCGACGATGACACCGAAGTAGCAGCACCCGAGGTGAAGTTGGGCGATCTCGAAGCGCTGCAAGGCGTGGTCAAGTTCCCCGTGCGCATCAAGTGCGCCACCCTTGCGTGGATCACCCTGACCCAAGCAATGGCCGAAGTCCCCAACGCCTGACGCCGCACCCCTCGCCCGCACCCCCGCATTCGTCCCGCGCCACAACCATTTCGCTTCAACAAAGAGTTTGTTGAAGACAATTGGTCGACCCTCAACCTGTTGTCTTCAACAAATATCCGGGCGAGCGCGATTGGCGGGTGCTAGACACCTGATTATGAAACTCAGATCGTTTGTCGCGCTCGGCGCATTGCTTGTCGGATTCGCCTCGTGCAGTAGCGATGCGCCGAAAGCCGTCGACACCAGCGCACCGATCACCGTTGCAGCCACCGACGCGCCAACCACAACCACAACTGCTGCCGCACCGACGCCGCTGCACATCTTGGTGACCAATGATGATGGATTCGACGCTGCAGGCATCGACGCGATCGTTGAGTACCTGCGCACCCTCGACAATGTCGAAGTCAGCGTGGTCGCTCCCGCCACGAACCAGAGCGGCACCAGCGACAAGACCACGCCCGGCGATCTTGTGGTCGCCGACGTGAAGACGCTCAGCGGATATCCCGCGAAGTCAGTTGCTGGATTCCCGGCCGATTCGGTGCTGTGGGCAATCAACGGCGGACTCAGCGTAAAGCCCGACCTGGTGGTTTCCGGCTCGAACCTCGGGCAGAACTATGGCCCATTTACGGTCATCTCCGGAACGGTGGGAGCAGCCGCAACCGCAGCCCGTAATGGCATTCCGGCAATCGCCATCAGCCAAGGCACGGCCGTTGCGCCCGCAACGCCTTACTTCCCAGCCAGCGTGAAGGTGCTCACCGGATACCTAGCCGACACCCTCGCCAGCTACCGCGGAGGCAGAGGCACCGCCAAATTGCTCGTTGCCATCAACGTGCCCACGTGTCCGGTTGAGACCACCTTGTTCCCAACCGTGGTGGCGCCTCGAGCGCTCGATGCCAACGGCCGCACGCTCGGAGCTCCAGCAACATGCGACGGCCCGCTGACCGCCGACCCTGTAGACGATGTCGATGCGTTCAACGCTGGCCACGGCGTCGTCAGCTATCTGAACCCAACCGACCTGACCCCGGCCGCCCCATAACCCGACCGAGCGGTAAGCCAACCTCAGGGTTGGTAGCCCTGCATCATCTTGCGGCCAATGGCCTTGCCTGCTGGAGCTTCACGCACTGGCTGCGACATGATTTCGTCCCAGTGCGCGGCAACCGCTTCGGGCGACATTGGACGCTCGGTCACGCCCTCGGCGGCGGCCAGCACGACTCGCGCAATGAGTCCGCCACCCACGTTGAACAACTCGCCGGTGGTCACGCATGACTCGTGCGCGAGATAGGCCACGAGACCGCTGATCTGTTCAGGCGACAGCCACTCAGCCAGAGCTGGCGTCCACTTCATCGGGCCGAAGTCGCTGCCGCGCACACTGGCCTGTGGAGCCACCACGTTGACGTTGATGCCGAGCGAACGACCCTCGACTGCAAGCGCTCGGCTCAGGCCCACGACGCCAAGTTTCACGCCGCCATACATCGTCATGTTGGGGAAGCCGATGAGGCCCGCACCGCTGGACACGTTGACGATGCGACCGTATCCCTGGGCAGCCATGTGCGACCACGCCGCGCGGGTGACGTTCATGGTGCCGAGCATGTGTGTGTCGGTCATCGCCCGACAGAACTCGTCGCTCAGATCAGGCACCGGCGCCTGGCGTACAACACCGGCGTTGTTGATGACGATGTCGATTCGGCCGAACGCGTCGATGGCGGTCTGCACCATGCCCGCCTGCGGGTCGGTGATCGAGCTGGTGTCGAGCACAGCATGACCGCCAGCAGCCGTGATCTCGGCCACCACATCGAGCGCTGGGTTGGTGGCTGGCGCGTCGGCCACACCATCGGTGTCGCTAATGCCAACGCCGATGTCATTCACCACAACCTTGGCTCCGCGTGACGCCAACAGCAGCGCGTACTCGCGTCCGAGGTTGCGTCCAGCACCCGTAATTACTGCTACCTGACCATCAAATCGAAGTTCACTCATTGCAACAGCGTGCCACGCGCCGCTCGTATCTGACGAGGCGTCAGAAATGTGGTGGAATAAGCGGATGCCCGCAACAACGTTCAATCTCGCCGACCTGTTTGAGCAAGCAGTCGACGAATGGCCCGACCGCGATTACATCGTGTGTGCCGACACCCGACGCACCTACGCCGAGACCGAAGCCCGCGCCAATCAACTCGCACATCACCTTGCCGCCCAGGGCGTTGGCCCCGGCGATCACGTTGGCATCTATGCGCTGAACTGTGCCGAGTGGGTCGAGACCCTGTGGGCAGTGTTCAAGCTGCGCGCGGTCTGGGTGAACATCAACTATCGCTATGTTGAAGACGAGTTGGCCTACATCTTCGACAACGCCGATCTCAAAGCGTTGGTCGTTGCTCCCGAGTTCCTCGAACGTGTGGAAGGCGTTCGCGCTAACTCGCCGATGCTCACCCACGTGTTGGTGCTCGGCGACGATTACGAAGCTGCACTCGCTGCGCAGTCGTCCGCTCGAGACTTCGCTCCGCGCAGTAATGACGATCTGTACATCCTCTATACCGGCGGCACTACCGGCATGCCCAAGGGGGTGTTGTGGCGCCACGAAGACGTGCTGATGGCGCTTGGTGGCGGCATCGATATTCGTAGCGGCCATGTAATGACCGACCCCACAGAGTTCATCGAAAAGGGAAATGTCTTCGCGATGACCAGCCTGCCCACCATGCCACTGATGCACGGCGCTGCGCAGTGGAGCGTGATGGGCGGAAGCTTCACCGGCAACCGAATCGTGTTGATGGACAAGTTCGATGCAGCCGAAGTGTGGCGCCTCATTGAGGCCGAAAAAGTGAACCTGTTGATGATCACCGGCGACGCGATGGCACGCCCACTGATGGACGAACTCAACGAACATCCGCAGGCTCACGACCTCAGCTCGATGTTCGCAATTTCGTCAACCGCTGCACTCTTCAGCCAAGGCCTCAAGGATTCGTTCCTCGACTACTTCCCCAACATGGTCATCACCGATTCCATCGGCTCAAGCGAGGGCGGCGCAAACGGCATCAGCGTGGTCGCAAAGGGCACCGCAATCCAGGGCGGCCCAACAGTTGCTCCGGTGAAAGACGCCGTTGTGCTCGACGACGACCTGAAGCCCATCCCTGCCGGCACTGGTGAGATTGGTCGCCTCGCCCGCAGTGGCAACCTGCCCATTGGCTACTACAAGGACCCAGAAAAGACTGCTGCCACGTTTGTCATCGCTGCCGACGGCAAGCGTTACGTGATCCCCGGCGACTTCGCTCGTCTGGAAGCCGACGGCACCATCACGCTGCTTGGCCGCGGTTCGGTGTGCATCAACTCGGGTGGCGAGAAGATCTTCCCCGAAGAGGTAGAGAACGCGCTCAAGAGCCACCCCGAAGTGTTCGACGCAGTGGTCATCGGTGTGCCCGACGAACGCTTCGGCGAGCGGGTGGTCGCTGTGGTGCAACCACGCGTGGGCACGGCGCCATCGCTCGAGGCGCTGCAAGAGCACTGCCGAACCCACATCGCTGGCTACAAGGTGCCGCGCAAACTCACCGTGGTTGATGCAATCGTGCGCTCGCCTGCTGGCAAGCCCGACTATCGCTGGGCGAAAGACACCGCTCTCGCCGACCTCTAAGCCGTTGGCTCAGGCGGCAAGCTTGGTGAGGCCGCGCACGTTGTCGCGCATGATGAGCAAACGATCGGTGTCGCTGAAGCCGGTGAGCTCGCTGAGGTAATCGAGTGGCTGCGGCATGCCTTCGATGTGCGGCCAATCGCT